>NZ_JBFAOJ010000005.1:0-199497 GCF_040675205.1 Streptosporangium sp. NPDC049644
GCGGGGTCCACGCCCGCCGCCGCCACCGGCCGCGCCGAAGAAGGCGTCCATGATGTCGCTGAACGGGAAGCCGGCACCGAAGCCCGTCAGGCCATGGAGACGAGCGGCGCGGGGTAGCCGGGGACGCCCGAGGGGAGCTTCCACGGCTCGTGGATCACCCGCTTCGGCAGGGTGGCGAGCTCGGGGACGTAACGGCGGACGTACTCACCCTCCGGGTCGTACCTCTTGGCCTGCCGGATGTGGTTGACGGGCCGGTTGGGCCGGGTGTCGTTGCCGGTCCCCGCGACCCACTGCCAGTTGCCGTAGTTGTCGGCCACGTCGCCGTCGAGCAGCCGCTCGAAGAAGTGGTCGGCCCCGACACGCCAGTCGACACGCAGCCGCCTGACGAGGAACGAGGCCACGATCAGGCGGGCCCGGTTGTGCATCCAGCCCTCGGCGAGCATCTGCCGGATCCCGGCGTCCACGATGGGGATTCCGGTCATGCCCTCCCGCCACGCCTGCGCCGCGTGCTCGTCGTCGCGCCACTCGTGCCCGCGTGGGCGGTAGTCGTCCCGGTTGATCCGCGGGAAGGCCCGGGTCACCTGATGGAAGAAGTCCCGCCAGCACAGCTGCCTGACGAACTCGCCGGTGTCCCCGGCCTCCCCGGCCAGCGACTCCAGCTCCAGCGGCGAGACACAGCCGAAACGGAGATAGGGACTGAGCCTGGAGGTGCGGTTGCCCGCCATGTCGTCGTGGCCGTCGGCGTAGTCGTCCACGCAGTGTCTCAACCACTGCTCCATCCTCCGGCGCCCGGCCGTCTCACCACCCCTGAACAGCTCGTACGTCTCGTGTCCGGGCTCGGGCAGCCTGCCGGGGCTCAAGCCCTCGGGGACATGGACCACGCCGGGAGCCTTGAGCACCCCCCTGCGTGGTTGCCGGCTCCAGGCCCGCCAGTAGGGGGTGAAGACCCGGTAGTGGTCACCGCCGCCCGACGGCCTGAGCGCGTCCGGCGGCACGACCGTCAGTCCGGGGAAGGCGCGGAACTCCACCCCCGCGCGCTCGCACTCCACCGCCAGGCGCCGCTGCCTGCGGTGCGCGAGGGTGCTGACGTCCATGCCGGTGTGGACCGCCCCGGCCCCCGACTCCCCCGCCAGGCGCATCGTCTCCGCGACCTGATCCCCCTTGCGCACCACCAGCTCACCGCCCCGCTCGCGGAGCGATCCGCGCAGGTCGGCCAGGCATTCGGCGAGAAATCCCAGGCGGTTGCCCGCAGGTATGCCGGGGTCGAGGACGAAGAGTGGTATGACATGACGTGCGCGCTCGCACGCGGCGGCGAGCGCCGGGTGATCGTGCACCCGGAGGTCGCGGCTGAACAAGACGATCACAGTATCGGTCACGTTTCCCCTTCGCCGGGTCACGCTCCGCCGGTTGCATCCGCCGGGGCTCGGAATTCGAAGGAATTTCCGGGGCGCGACCGCTCGTGTCGCCGGTCACGCTGGTACGGCGGTAGCGGGCTTGAAATGGGATGAGATGGAAAGGCAGCGACAGGTGACCGCTGACGAGGAGCCGGGATACGGCATCGGCGCCGTCTCACGACGCCTCGGCGTGCCCGCCCCCACGCTGCGGACCTGGAACCTACGCTACGGCGTGGGTCCGAGCCGCCGGAGCCCCGGGGGGCATCGGCGCTACGACGCCCGCGACCTGTGGCGCCTGGAGGAGATGAACCGGCTCATCAGGAGCGGGGTTTCCCCCTCCGACGCGGCACGGGAGGTCCTGAGGATCGAGGTCGTCCCACCGGCGGCTCCGGAGGCGGGTACCGAGGAGATCCCCTCCTCTCCCGCGGCGGAGCGGCCCGGCGTCCCCACGGCGGCGATGCTGGCGCGGGCGGCGATGACACTGGACAGCCGAACCGTCTACGACTGGATAGAGGCGTCGCTGGTCAGGCACGGCGTGCCGTGGACCTGGGAGCGGCTGGTGCTGCCGGTCTTCGAGACGATCTGCGACCGCCAGGCCGAGAGCGGCGCGAGCGTCGAGATCGAGCACCTGTTCTCCGACCGGCTGCTGGCGGCGCTGATCCGGCTCACCACGCGTCCCGCCCAGCCGGTCAACACCCGCCCCGTGCTGCTCGCCTGCGCCGAGGACGAGCAGCACAGCCTGCCGATCTACGCGCTGGCCGCCACGCTGACCACCGACCACCGGGTGGAGACCCGGGTGCTGGGTGCCAGGACCCCGTACCCGGCGCTGGCGGACGCGATGCGCCGGTTGGGCCCCTCGGTGGTCTTCGTCTGGTCCCAGCTGTCCACGACCGGTGATCCCGCCCCGCTCGCGTCGCTGCCCGCGCTCCGCCCGCCGAGCCTGGTCGTCGCGGGCGGTACGGGCTGGTGGGAGGGGCTGCCGGCGCCGGTCCCCCACGTCACGTCGTTCCAGGACGCGCTCACCCGCGTCCTCGCCGCTCTGGCCTGAGTTCCGGCTTTTCGCCGGCGGGCCGGACCCCCTTCTCCCCTCCCGTTGACCGGCGTGCCGCCGTGCCCTGCTTGCGATCACGTCGACCGGCCAGGTATGAATAGGTTTTGAATAAGTTTTCTCGACGAACGGAGGCGTCATGACGGACAACCTGAACATCCGGTTCGCCCAGGGCGACGATGCGGCCCTGGCCGAGTGCTTCACCGCCCACGGCGCCCTCGTCCGCTCCTACCTGCGGCGATTCGTACCGCAGCAGGAGGTCGAGGACCTTCAGCAGATCGTGTTCGCCGAGGTCTGGCGGTCACGGCACCGCTTCGACCCGGCCCGCAGTCTCCCCGCCTGGATGCTCGGCATCGCGCACAAGCGCGCGGTCGACCAGCTTCGGATGCGCACCCTGCGTACGGTGCCGCTGGACGTGGTGGCGGATCCGGCCGGCGACGACGGCAGGATCGACGGCGACGGCATGGCCGAGCGCGACCAGGTGCGCTGGGCGCTGACCAAGCTGCCCGGGCCGCAGCGCCAGGCGATCGAGCTGGCCTACTACGGCGACCTGACCCAGCGGGAGATCGCCGAAAGGCTGAGCGTCCCGCTCGGCACGGTCAAGGCCCGTACCGCCCGCGGCCTGCGCCGCCTGTCCGACATCCTCATCCTGGCCGCGGCGTGAACGGCTGGACGGACGGCACGGTCGTCATGGAGCGGATCTTCGCCAACCTCCGGCTCCGCGCGCTGCTGGAGAGCGACTGGCGCCCCCGGGACCTGGTGTCCTTCCACACCCGGCACAAGATGCAGCTGCTGGCCCACCACCCCGTGGCCTACCGGCAGGCGGGGCGGGTGGTGGCCCAGGCGGGCACGCGCCCCCGCGAGGAGCTGGCCGCCGACTACGCGCGCCTCTTCCGCGCGGCGTTCGCCGTCGAGGCCGGCATCGGCCGCAACGTCAACGTCCTGCAGCACTGCATGGGCATGCTGGGCGGCTCGCTCGACCCGGCGCACCGGTCCGAACTGGCCCGGGCCATCGCCTCCTACCAGGCCGGTCAGGTGGCGCTGAGCGTCCCGGCGGCTCTGCTGTGCGGCTACGCCCGGGGCGAGGCCGCGCGGTACGTACGGGATCAGACGTTCTTCTCCCCGTACTCGGAGGATCTTCGCGACCAAGTGACCGACTGAGCCCGTGGCCGTCGCGGCGGTCAGCCGGGCGGATTCAGTCTCACCACCGCGAGGGAGCGGGCGGGCAGGGACAGTTCCTCCCCCCGCACCGTCGCCGACGCCTCCGAGGCGAGCAGGATGTGGCCGGGCGCGGACCGTCCTGGCCCGAGCCTGACGGTGAGCGGGACCGGGCCGAGGTTGGCCGCCACCCTGAGTCCTCCCCGGTGGACGACCAGCCAGGACTCGCCGTGGTCGACCCGGACCCGGTCCAGCCTCGGGTCCGTCAGCTCGGGATGTGCCCGGCGCAGCGCGATCAGGGCCCGATACCAGTCGAGATGGGCCCGGTGGGCGTCGTCGTCCAGCTCGCTCCAGTCGAGCTTGGAGCGCAGGAAGGTCAGCTCCTCGCCGGGGTCGGGGGCCTTCTCCGCCCAGTCGTCGTAGCCGAAGCCGACGAACTCCCGCCGCCGCCGGTCGGCCTCGCCCTCGCGCAGCTGCGGCTCGACGTGATCTGTGAAGAACAGGAACGGCGTGCGCGCGCCCCACTCCTCCCCCATGAACAGCATGGGAGTGAACGGCGAGGTCAGCAGGAGCCCGGCGGCCAGCCGGAGCGCCTCGGGCGCCAGCCGGTCGCCCTCCGCGCGGTTGCCGATCTGGTCGTGGTTCTGCGCGCAGCAGACGAAGCGGTAACCGGGCAGGTGGGCCGCCGATCGGCCGTGGGACCGCCCCCGGAAGGACGAGTAGGTCCCGTCGTGGTAGTAGGCGCGGGTCAGCACCTTGGGCAGTGCCCCGTAGAAGTCGTCGTAGTAGCCGTGCCGCTCCCCGCTCACCGCCACGTGCAGGGCGTGGTGGACGTCGTCGTTCCAGGCGGCCGCCAGGCCGTACCCTCCGGCCTCGCGGGGGGTCATCAGCCTGGGGTCGTTGAGGTCGGACTCGGCGATGAGCGTCAGCGGCCTGCCCACGGCCGCCGACAGCGCCTCCGTCTCGGCGGCGATCTCCTCCAGCAGATGGACGGCCCGGTCGTCGCGCAGGGCGTGCACGGCGTCCAGCCGCAGGCCGTCGACGTGGTAGTCGCGCAGCCACTGCATCGCGTTGCCGACAAGGTAGGCGCGCACCTCGTCGGAGCCGGGGCCGTCCAGGTTGACCGCCTGCCCCCAGAAGGAGGAGGCGGTGGAGTGGAAGTAGGGGCCGAAGGGGGTGAGGAAGTTGCCCGAGGGACCGAGGTGGTTGTAGACGACGTCGAGGATCACACCGAGCCCGCGCCGGTGGCAGGCGTCCACGAGGCGCTTGAGCCCGTCAGGGCCGCCGTAGTTGTCGGTGACGGCCCACAGGTCCACGCCGTCGTAGCCCCAGTTGCGCCCGCCGGGCACCGGCGGCACCGGCATGATCTCCACGAAGTCGACGCCGAGCTCCGCCAGGTGTTCCAGCTTGCCGATCGCCGCGTCGAAGGTGCCCTCGGGGGTGAAGGTGCCGATGTGCAGCTCGTAGATGACCGAGCCCGGCAGGTCACGCCCCCGCCACAGGGCGTCCCCCCACTCGAAGCGGTCGTGGTCGTAGAGCCGGCTCGGGCCGAAGATCCCCTCCGGCTGCCAGCGGGTACGGGGGTCGGGCAGCGCCTCGCCCCCGTCCAGCCGGAACCGGTAGTCGGTGCCGTGCCCGGCACCGGGCACCTCCGCGAACCACCAGCCGCCGCCCGCGGACGACATCGGATAGCGCACCTCGCCGATCTCCACATCCACCGCCGTCGCCCGCGGCGCCCAGACCTCGAACATGGTCAGTCCCTTTCCAGGAGTGCGACGGGGTGGACCGAGAGCAGGTGGGCGAGCGGGATCCTGCCGGTGTGCTCGGCACCGGAGAGCAGGTCCCGCCAGGTACCGTGCGGCAGGGTGAGCGTTCTGCTCCCCCAGCCACCGCGCCGCTCCAGGCCGACCGGCAGCCGGGTGGCCACCGCCACCGCCCGTTCCCCCCTGGCGAAGGCGACCGCGTGCTCCCCGGCCTCGATCGGGACGTACGGCGCCGCGGGGTCCAGCCTCCGCCGCAGGTCCAGCGCCCGGCTGGTGATCGCCAGCTTGGCCTCGTCCCAGGACAGGCCCTCGGTGGCGGGACTCGGGTGTGCCTGCTCCGGATGGGCCTGGCTCGCGTGAGCCTGGGCCGCCGAGAGCATCCGGCGGCGCAGCGGGAAGTCGACCGGGCGGCGGTTGTCCGGGTCGACCAGGGAGAAGTCGGTGATCTCGTTGCCCCAGTAGAGGTCGGGCACGCCGGGCAGCATGAGCTGGACGAGCTTCTGGCCCAGCGAGTTGGACCTGGCGTACGGCTCGATCCGCGCGGCGAACTCCTTGATCGAGGCGCCGCACTCCTCGACGGCCCGGGTGACGAAGTCGCGGATGCCGCACTCGTAGGCCGGGTCGGGGGCGGCCCAGGAGATCGAGGTCTTGGCCTCGCGGGCCGCCTTGAACAGGTAGCCGAAGAACCTGTCGGGGCCGATCGGCCAGGAGGCCATCAGGTTCTGCCAGGCCAGGTAGTCCAGGGCCGGGTCGAAGGAGACCTTCGAGGACCACTCGCCGACCGCCGCCGCCCACTCCTGGGGAAGCTCGGACAGCACGGCCAGCCGGGCCCGCACGTCCTCCGAGCGCTTGGTGTCGTGGGTGGACAGTGTCGTCATCGTGCCCGGCGACATCCGCCGGCAGAACGCGTGGAACTCCTCGATCGGCTCGCCGAACCTGTCGGGCTCGCCGCCCACCTCGTTCAGGCAGGACAGCGGGTACCAGCGGTAGAGGGCGGTGTCCTCCACGCCCTTGGCCATCACCGGGCCGCAGGTCTGCTGGAAGCGGACGACCGCCTCGGCGGGCCCGGCCAGCACCCGCTGGACGACCTCCGCCACCGGGGCGCCCTCGGGCAGCCGCCCCGCGGCGACCTGTCCGGCCTCCTCGACGATCTGGGCCGAGATCTCCGGCACCGGCTCGCCCGGCACCGCGTAGGCCCGGTAGACCGGCATCGCGGCGAGCAGCTCCACCAGCGTCCGGCGGTCGGAGCCGACGACGGCGTGCAACCTGTCGATCTCCGCGTCGAAGAACAGGCTCAGCACCTCCGCCTTGGACTCGCGGACCACCGCGGCGTAGCCGGCGGGCATGCCGGTCTGCAGGGTGAACAGCTCCACCAGCGGCTCTTTCCCCGCCGGGTCGACGAACAGCCCGGTGATCCGGTTGAGCACCTCGTAGCCGGTGGTCCCGTCGCACTCCCAGTCCGCGGGCAGCCGCTCGGAGCCGATCAGGATCTTCTCCGCCACGGTCCACACGCCCGAGGCGGCGCGCAGCCGCGACAGGTAGCCGCGCGGCTCGGCGAGCCCGTCGGGGTGGTCCACCCGCAGCCCCTGGATGACCCCCTCCCGGACCAGCGAGAGGATGACGGCGTGCGTGGCGTCGAACACCTCCGGGTCCTCCACCCGCAGCCCGATCAGCGAGGACACGTCGAAGAACCGGCGGTAGCCGGGCCCGCGCCGCCAGTCGACCAGCCGGTAGTTGGTGTCCGGCAGCGGGAAGACGTGGTCGTGGTAGCGCAGCACGTCGCCGTCGACCACCGCCTCCCCCGAGTCGCCGAGCACCGGCATGTTCACCTTGCCGTCGCCGCCGGCCCAGTCGATGTCGAACCAGGACGCGTACCGCGACTTCTGCCCCTCGGCGAGCACCGACCACAGTTGCGCGTTGCCCGACTCGGGCACCGGGACCGTCATGTGGTTGGGCACGATGTCGACGACGATGCCGATCCCGTGCTGGGCGAGCGTCGCCGACATCGCCCGCAACCCCTCGATCCCGCCGAACTCCTCGCGGACGCGCGAGTGGTCGGTCACGTCGTAGCCGTGCCGCGACTCCGGCACGGCCTGCAGGATCGGCGACAGGTAGACGTGGCTCACCCCCAGATCCCGCAGGTACGGGGCCAGCTCGGCCACCTTGTCGAATCCGAAGTCGGGGGTCAGCTGGAGCCGGTAGGTCGAGACCGGCACCTCGTAGGAGTCGGGCGAGGGCGGGGGCTCGGGTACCTCCTCGGGGAATTCCACCGGCTCCGGCACGTTCTCGCCGAACAGTGCCGCCCCGGGGTCCGCCGGGACCTCGCCGTGGGCGACCTGCGGCGGGACCACACCGGGCACCGGCTCTCGCGGTACCACGGTGGGCACGGGCTCGGGCGGGACCACGGTGGGCGCGGGCTCCAGCGGAGCGGGCTCGGGGGTGGGTTGCGTGATGGGCTCAGACACGGCGCAACACCCTCACCGAGCGGCCGACCACCGGCACGCTCTCCCCGGCCCGGCAGACCCGGGTGTCAACCGTGATCGGCATCGCCGTGTCGATCTCTGTCAGCCACATCTCACCGTAGTCCTTCGGAAGGGTGAACTTGATGACGTCGTGGTGGGCGTTGAACAGCAGCAGGAACGAGTCGTCGACGATCTGCCGCCCCCTGCGGTCGGGCTCGGTGATGGCCTCACCGTTCAGGAAGACGGCCAGCGACCTGGCATAGCCAACGTTCCAGTCGGCGTCGGTCATCTTCTCCCCTCTCGGAGTGAGCCAGGCGATGTCGCTGAGGTTCTCCTCGGAGCCTCGTACGGGCCGCCCGTAGAAGAACCTGCGCCGCCGGAAGACCGGGTGGTCGGCGCGGAGCCTGGCCAGCCGCCGGGTGAACTCGAGCAGCAGCCAGTTCTCCCTGACGTCGGACCAGTCGACCCAGCTCAGTTCGTTGTCCTGGCAGTACACGTTGTTGTTGCCCCGCTGGGTGCGGCCCAACTCGTCGCCGTGGGAAATCATCGGAACGCCCTGGGACAGGAAAAGAGTGGTCAGGAAGTTGCGCTTCTGCTGCTCGCGCAGCGACTCGATGGCCAGCGAGGCGGGCCCCTCCTCACCGCAGTTCCAGGAGCGGTTGTCGTCGGTGCCGTCCCGGTTGTCCTCGCCGTTGGCCTCGTTGTGCTTGCCGTTGTAGGAGACGAGATCCTGCAGGGTGAACCCGTCGTGGCAGGTGACGAAGTTGATGGAGGCGGCGGGGCGGCGGCTGTCGTCCTGGTAGAGGTCGCTGGAGCCGGTCAGCCTGGAGGCGAACTCGGGCAGCGAGGCGGGCTCGCCCCGCCACAGGTCGCGGATCGTGTCGCGGTACATGCCGTTCCACTCGGTCCACCTGGCGGGGAAGTTGCCCACCTGGTAACCGCCGGGGCCGACGTCCCACGGCTCGGCGATCAGCTTGACCTGTGACAGCACCGGGTCCTGCTGGACCAGGTCGAAGAAGGCGCTCAGCCGGTCGACCTCGTGCAGCTCCCGCGCCAACGTCGCGGCCAGGTCGAACCTGAAACCGTCCACGTGCATCTCGATGACCCAGTAGCGGAGCGAATCCATGATCATCTGAAGCACGTGCGGGGAGCGCATGAACAGGCTGTTGCCGGTGCCCGTGGTGTCCAGGTAGTACCGCCTGTCGTCGTCGACCAGACGGTAGTAGCCGGTGTTGTCGATGCCCCGCATGCTCAGCGTCGGGCCCATGTGGTTGCCCTCGGCCGTGTGGTTGTAGACCACGTCGAGGATGACCTCGATGTTCGCCTCGTGCAGGGCCTTGACCATGGCCTTGAACTCCAGCACCTGCCCGCCGCGCTGCCCGGTGCTGGAGTAGGCGTTGTGCGGGGCGAAGAACCCGATGCTGTTGTAGCCCCAGTAGTTCGTCAGCCCCCGCTCGACGAGGACGTGGTCGGTGACGAACTGGTGTACCGGCATGAGCTCGATCGCCGTCACCCCGAGGGCGGTCAGGTGATCGATGATCTCCGGATGCCCGATCGCCGCGTAACTGCCCCGGATCCGCTCAGGGATCTTCGGGTGGTTGACCGTCAACCCTTTGACGTGCGCCTCGTAGATCACCGTGTTGTGGTACGGGGTGCTCGGCGGCCGGTCGTGCCCCCAGCCGAAGAACGGGTTGATCACGATGGAGCGCGGCACGAACGCGGCCGAGTCCGCGTCGTTACGGCTCTCCGGATCGCTGAAGCGGTAGTCGTACACCGCCTCGTCCCAGTTCACGTCCCCCTCGACCGCCTTGGCGTACGGATCGAGCAGGAGCTTGGCCGGATTGCACCGCTGTCCCCTCCGCGGATCGTACGGGCCGTGCACGCGGTAGCCGTACCGCTGTCCGGGACCGACGCCGGGCAGGTAGCCGTGCCAGACGAAGCCCTCACACTCGGTGAAGGTGACCCGTGTCTCCCGGTTCTCCTCGTCGAACAGGCACAGCTCGACGCGTTCGGCGGCCTCGGTGAAAAGCGCGAAGTTGGTCCCCGCGCCGTCGTAGGTGGCCCCGAGAGGATAGGGATCACCCGGCCATATCTCGATCATTGCACCGCCCCTTCAGCGGTGAACAGATATGCCCCGTCTCAGCCTGGCCATGCGCACATCTCCACTCCTGCGAAAGTGATCTCGGAGTCACCCGACGACATGCCTGGGCGGACCCGGGTCAGACCGGGGTCAGGCCGGGCGAAACTCCTGGGCCAGCGCGCGGATCGCGGGTTCGTACACGCGCGGACCCGCCCCGGCGGCGAACGCCTCCGCCGCCCGCAGGTGAACTCCGGCCCGCTCCTCGTCACCGTCGAGCAGGGCTAGCCGGGCCAGGCACAGGTCGGTCAGCGACCAGCCGAGCAACCGTCCCGTGTGCGGGGCGAGCCTGCGGTACAGGATCGTCCCCGCGACCCCGTCGCCGAGCGCCGCGCAGATCTCGCTGACCGCGTCCGGGACGAACCGGTAGGCCAGCTCGGGGCCGAGCGCCGCGAAGCCGTCGCGGGCGAGTTCGGCGAAGACCTCCCGTGCCGCGTCCGTCCTGCCCAGGTCGATCAGGGCCAGACAGCGCAGGATCCGCCAGGGGATCTGCCCCGGACGGTGGGCGAGCATCTCATCGGAGAGCGCGAGCGCCTCGCCCGCCGCGCCCTCGGCCCGCAGCTCCAGGAAGCGGAACGTCTCCCGCCGCAGCAGCGCGTCGCCCCTGCCCAGCGCCCCCTCCGGATGGGCCGCGCCGGACGCGTCGGCCGCGGCGAGCGCGTCCGTGAACCGCCCGGCCAGGTAGGCGTGGACCGCGCTCTGCCAGGCGGCCAGGCTGACCATCGAGGGGAGCCGCAGCCTCTCCGCGCTCTCCCGCAGCCAGGCCAGCAACTCCGCGGCAGGGCCCGCGGCGCCCTGGGCGTTCAGCTCGACGTACTCGTTCTCCCTGCCGATCCACTCGGTGGCCAGGTCGCCGGTGCGGCGGCCGATGTCCACGATCTCGGCGACGACCGCCCGCCGGCGGTCGTGATCGTGGCCGGACCGCAACAGGATCTCCAGGGCGATCAGCGTCCTGGACAGGGTCCGGTCCTCCCCGGTGCGGCGAGCCAGCCGCACCGCCTCCTCCGCCATCGCCACGCTTCGCTCGACGGGCCGGCCGGTGGAGCCGGTCAGCGCGGCGGCGGCGAGCAACTGGGCCCGCCACGGCGAGTCCTCCACGAGGTCGGAGGCGAGCACCCGGTCGATGCGCTCGGCCAGCCTGTCGATCCCGGTCATCTCCTCGTACATGGCCAGATAGATCGGGTTTGAGAAACCCAGCACCGCCCTGGCCAGCCGGTTGTCGTCGCCGAGCCCTTCGGCGGCCTGCGCGGCGGCCTCCAGCGAGGCGTGGGCCGCGCCGCTCGCCCCCGAAGCCGCCTGCGCCTCGGCCAGGTCCAGCAGGAGGTCGCAGCGGAGCCCGTTGTCGGCTCCCGGCAGCCGGTCGATCAGCGCGATCGCCTGTTCCAGGCTCTCCACCGCGTCCTCGTGGGCGAACTGCGCGGTCGCCTGGGCCGCCGCGCGCCGGGTGTAGCCGATGGCCCTGCCCGCCATCGCGGGAGTCAGCAGGCCCTCGCGGCAGTGGTGGGCGATCTCGGTCAGCCGCGTCCCGCTCCGTTCCTGGAGCACCTCCGCGATCCGCGTGTGCAGCCTCCTGCGGCGTAGCGGCGGCAGCGCCTCGCGCAGCACGTCGCGGACGATGTCGTGGACGAACCGGCAGCTCGGCCCCTCCCCTTCGACCAGCAGCCGGGCCCCCACGGCGGCGTCGACGATGTCGAGGACCCGCCCCTCGGGCAACTCCGCCACGCGCGTCAGGATGTCGGTCGCCGCCTCCCTGCCCAGCAGCGCCGCGACGGTCAGCACCTCCTCGGTGTCGGGCGGCAGGTGGGCCATCCGGCCGCGCACCACGTCCGAGAGCGCCGCGGGGGTCTCCCCCAGCTGTAGCACCTCGCCCAGGAAGAACGGATTGCCCGCGGTCAGCCTGCCCATCTCCCCGGCCCGTCCCGGGTCGGCGCCCGCCCGTCCCAGATACTCGCGGATCTCCTCCTCCGCCAGGCCGCGCAGCAGGAGCCGCCGCACGTGCGGCAGCCGGAGCAGCACGCCGAGGGTGCGCTCCAGCGACTCGCCGGGACGCACGTCGGTGTCGCGGTACGTGGCCACGACCGCCAGCTCCGGGCAGAGCCGGGTGGAGGCCAGGAACTCCAGCAACCGCAGCGAGGAGGTGTCCGCCCATTGGAGGTCGTCCAGGACCACCAGCACCCGGCCGTACTCGTTCAGCAGCCGGGCGAACGCCTCGTACAACTCGAACTGCCCCGCCTGCCCGGTCCCGGTCCTGGCTCCGGCTCCGGCGAGTTGCGGCAGTTCGCCGACCCTGCCGACCAGGTCCTGCACCGCCTGCGTCCAGGGCCAGAAGGGCGGCGCGCCGGTGCCGTCCCAGCAGCGGCCCCACACCACCCGCCGGCCCCGCGCCCGCGCGACGCCGGCCGCGTACTCGGCGAGGCTGGTCTTGCCGATACCCGGCTCCCCGGCGAGCAGCACCACCCGGTGCCCGTCTCCGGTGACCGCCCGCTCCAGCACTCCGGCCTCCGCCTGCCGGCCTACCAGCCCGGTGCCGTTCTCCGGCCCCGCCGCCCCTGCCGCCGTCTCGGCACCGGTCGCCGCCGCCACGACGGCTGTCCTTCCCGCGTCGGCCGCATCCGCCGCCCTGCCCACCTCCGCCGTGTGCCTGGGCCTCAGCGCGGGATCCTGGCCGAGGATGCGCCGCTCCATCTCCCGCGACCGGGGGTCGGGGTCCAGGCCCAGGTCCTCCATCAGCAACCGGCGTCCCTCGGCGAGCAGGCCGAGCGCGTCCGCCTGCCGCCCCGCCTGGTAGAGCGCGTGGGCGGTGAGCGCCCGCAGCCGCTCCCTGAACGGGTGGGCGGCGACCAGCTTGGCCAGCCTGCTCGTCGCCGTCGTTCCCCGGCCGAGCGCGAGCTCCGCCTCGGCCAGGTCCTCCTCGATCGTCAGCCGCAACTCGATCAGGTGCGCGCGCTCCTCCGCCGCCCAGGAGGACTCCGCGAGACCGTCGAGCGGTTCTCCGTGCCACTCCCCCAGGGCCAGCCGCAGCTCCCGCACCGCCCCCTCGTGATCTCCCGCCGCGCCCAGGCTCCTGCCCTCGGCCATCTGCCCCCGCACCCTGCCCAGGTCAATCGCGGCGGCGGGGACGTCCAGGAGGTAGCCTCCCGGCCTGCTGGTCAGGACCTTCGGGGGCACCTCCCTCGGCCTGCCCGGCTCGAAGACGCGGCGGAGTTTGGAGACGTACGCCTGCACGGTGTTGAGCGCCCCCGGAGGGGGGGCGTCCTCCCAGAGGGCGTCGATCATCCGGTTCGGCCCGACCGGTCGCGGGGCCGCGAGGACGCATATCGCCAGCACCAGCCGCTGCTGGTAGGGGCCGATGTCCACTACCGCCCCGCTGTCGGCGGTCACCTCGACCGGGCCAAGCACACGAAAGTCCATCCGGCCACCTCGCTCGCGAACTGCGCCGATATTAACCTTTCGCACCAGCTGTCCCGTCCAATCCGTAACGGTCCCGGGGCTTCCGGCCCCGCATATTCTCAGTCGGACGCGTTAACCTCCGTCCAGACCACCCATCAGGGGGTTCCGGTGGACTGCCGGAGGACAACGGAGCTCTGGTCGCCGCCCTCCCGGGCAGCGGCCCTTCTTTACGAGTGGAGGACATGAGGAATGGGTGGATTCAAGAAGTTCCTACTGAGAGGGAACCTCGTCGAGCTGGCCGTGGCGGTCGTGGTCGGGGCGACCTTCAGCGGGCTGGTGCAGGCTCTGGTCAAGGACCTCATCACGCCGCTGATCGGGGCGGTCACCGGCGGCCGGGAACCGGACTTCTCGGATTACGTGTTCACCCTCAACGGCGCCAAGTTCATGTACGGCGACTTCATCAACCACCTGCTGAGCTTCCTGATCATCGCCGCGGTCATCTACTGGCTCGTCGTGATGCCGATGACCCGGCTGATCGGCTTCTTCGACCGGAACAAGGAGGCCACCGAGAAGGAATGCCCGGAGTGCCTCAGCAACATCCCGGTCGCCGCCAGGCGCTGCGCGTTCTGCACCGCGGTGCTGTCGGAGGTCCCCATCGCCGACAGGCCCCCGGCGTAGGAGCCTTCTTCCCCTGGGCGGCACGACCTTCCGGTCGGCCGGGAGGGTCCTTCGGAGGACAATGGGGGCGTGAGCTTCGAACTGGCCGTCTGGCACGAGCCCAAGCCGATCACCAGGGAACACGCCGAGCACGTCTTCCAGACCTTCCGCCATGGGAAGCCGCGTGGCGTGAGCCCCCACCCCGAAGGGCAGGAGCCCGAGGAGGGTCACCCCGGGGTGACGGCGTTCGTCGAGCGGCTTCCCGAGGCCGAGCGGCTCTCCGCGGCCTTCGCCCTGGTGACCGTGGACCTGGAACGGGCCGACGAGGTGGCGGCCGAGGTCTTCGCCCTGGCCGCCGAGTGCGGGCTGGTCTGCTACGACCCGCAGCGCGGCCTGGTGCACAACCTGTCTCCGCGCGGCGTCTATCCCGCCATGGAGATGCGTACGGGTGACGGGATGATCGTGGTCTCGCCGGACCTCCGGCTCATCCGTGACGCGCTCGCCGGCATGTCACCGCAAAACCCGTTCACGGCGCTGGTCGTCTTCGGCGAGCACTTCGTGCAGAGTTCGCCGGAGGTCTCGGGCTACGAACTGGAGTACAAGGACAGCGTCCGGAACCGGATGTTCCGCACCCATGTTCCCGACCTGGAGGCGGTGCAGACCGCTTTCACCGAGTACGCCACGGGAGAACGCGCCTTCCTGGAGCGCCATGACTGGCGTCTCGTGTCAGCTTCTCAGCCCTGAAGGGACTGAGCTTGCAGTTCCTCGCCGTCGGTGGCTTCGACGGTCTGGTCCGCGTCAGGCAGCGTGACTCACTGCCCAGCTTGTAACACCGCGTGCGGCGATGTTACGAGCCGCGTTGACGTCGGCGTGCTCAGCGAAGCCGCACGACGTACAGGAGAAGGTCGCCTGGCCGGGCCGGTTCTTCTTGTCCACATGCCCGCAGGCCGAGCAGCCTTGCGAGGTGTAGGCCGGATCGACGTGAACAACGGCGACGCCCTGGCGGGCGGCCTTGTAGGCGATGAAGCCTCCCAGTTGATGGAAGCTCCACGAGTGCAGCGTGGCCCGCTGGGGCTTGCGGAGCCGTACCCGCTCGCGGATGCCCTGGAGGTCTTCCAGGGCGATGCCGCGTCCGGTGCGTTGCGCCTCGGCCACGATGCTTTTGGAGATGCGGTGGTTGACGTCCCGGGCGAACCGGGACTCCTTACGTCTGCGGGCTTTCAGCAGGCGTTTGGCGGACTTGGTCTGTTTGGCCTGCAGGCGGCGGCGCAACTCCCGGTTGCGGTGGCGGACCGCGTTCAGGTGCTTGCCCGAGTGCCGCTCACCGTCGCTGGTGGTGGCGATGTTGGCGATGCCGAGGTCGACGCCGAGAAAGGCGTCGGGTTCGGTGACGTCGACATCGGGGACGTCGCAGGTGGCGATCAGCAGCCACATGCCGTCGCGGTGGATCAGGTCGGATTCGCCCTTGCGGTAGGCGGCCAGCGCGTGGGCCTGGTCGTCGGAGCAGGCGAACCGGATGCCTTTCATCCGGCCGCCGGTGGTCCAGATGCTCACGGTGCGGGCCTGGACCTGCCAGGACAGGCACCGATCGTCGAACGGCTGGGCGGCGTCGGGGCGGAAGGCGACCGGCTTGGTGAGGGGCTTGCGGAGTCTTGCCTTCGCCTGGGCTTTCACCGTCGTGTAGGCGTCGGTGACCTTCTTGATGACGTGCTGGGCGGGCTGGGCCGACAGGCCCATGGCCTTCAGTTCGCCGTAGGTGTGCACCCGCAGGTCGTAGTTGCGGAACGTGTTGGTCTCCCAGGCGATCCGGGAGACGAGGTTGGCGGCTTCGTTGCACAGGCGCAGTGTGTCGGCCAGCGCCGCCTCCTGGGCGGGCGTGGGGAACAGCCGGACCTGCACAACGAATTTCACATTGTGAATTTTAGCGTTGATTCGCCGAACGCGCGGCACCGTATGCGATTCCTCTCGGGCCTGAAGGCCCGAGGTTCCTCGCAAACACCTGCTGACTCTTCTGCTTGTCCGCCGTATGCGCTGTGGTTCCAGGTGGTTTGACCCGACAATGCGCAGGGCGCTCGCTGCGGTGGACGAGGTTTTGAGGTGGTTCGACTCGACAGTGCGCGGGGCGTTCGCGGTGCTCGCTGCGGTGGGCACGGCGAACAACCCGCACAGCACACGACGAAAAACTCATCACACGAGGCACAGTGAACAACCCGCACCTGGAGACCCCCGGGCCCGCACCGGAAAGCTCCAGATCAGTCATTCACCGGGAAATCGGACACCCACCTGTGCGCGTACCTCGTCCAGGATGCCCATCACGTCCAACGTCGCCTGCCACGGCACCAGTGGGCTCTCCAGCAGCCCCTCGCGCAGGCAGCGCATGGCCTCCGCCGCCTCGTGCAGCATGCCGGTCCCCTCGAAGGGGACGTGGAAGGTCTCCGGCTCACCGCCCACGCGGTGCAGGACGATGGTGTCGGGACGGAAGAACGGGTTCGGCAGCTCGATCCGGCCGAGCGGACCGGAGATCGACGCGGTGACCGGGCTGCTTGCGGTGATACCGCAGGAGAGCAGGGCGACGGCTCCGCCGTCGTAGCCGAGCAGCACGCCGGTGTTCTCGTCCACGCCCTCGGGGGTCAGCCGCGCCCAGGACCGCACCCCGGCGGGGACACCGAGCACGAGGTGGGCGAAGGAGATCGGGTAGACGCCCAGGTCGAGCAGGGCGCCGCCGCCCAGCTTCGGGTCGCGGAGCCGGTGGTCGGGCTCGACGGAGACGGAGATCGAGAAATCGGCGTGCACGGAGTCGACCGGACCGACGGCCCCGCCCTCGACCAGCTCCACGAGCTTGCGGATGCCCGGGACGCAGCGCATCCACATGGCCTCCATCAGGAACAGGCCCCGCTCCCGCGCGAGGTCGACCAGCTTGGCGGCCTCGGCCTGGTTCAGCGTGAACGCCTTCTCGCACAGTACGGCCTTGCCCGCCTCCAGACAGGTCCGTACCGCGGCGTAGTGGGCGTTCTGGGTGTTGGCGACGTAGATGATGTCCACGTCCGGGTCGGCGGCCAGCTCGGCCCAGCTGCCGTGCGCCCGGGGGATGCCGTGCCGGTCGGCGAAGGTTCGCGCGGACTCCCGCGACCTCGATCCGACCGCGACCACCTCGGCGTCCGGCAGGAGCTTCAGGTCTTCGGTGAAGGTGGTGGCGATGCCACCGGTCGCCAGGATTCCCCACTTAATCGCACTCATGACGACATATCTCACCATGCACGGCAGGCAGACGGGCCGGGTACGGCTCTCGGAATAGGCCGTACCCGAGCCGGTCAGCCCCGGGTGTCGGCGAGCAGGGCGTTCAACACCAGGTCAGGGTGGTCGCGCATGACGCCGCGCATCCGCCACTCGTCGGTGAACAGCGCCAGCAGGGCCCCGTCCAGCGAGCGGGTGAAGACCTCCACCCCGCGCTGACGGGCCAGGATCGGCGCCGACTCGGCGTCGGTGAGCCTGGCGATACCGAAGTCCAGCCGGTCCATCAGGATCTCGGTGTTGAACTCGGCCTCCATCCGGTGCTTGACCACGTCGAACTGCATCGGGCCCACCGCGGCGAGCACCGGCGACTGGTCGCCTCTGACGTCGGAGCGGAGCACCTGGACCACGCCCTCGGCGTCGAGCTGCTCGATGCCCTTGCGGAACTGCTTGGACCGGCTGGAGTCACGGACCCTGGCCGTGGAGAAGTGCTCGGGGGCGAAGCTCGGAATTCGGGGGAACTCGACGGGCGAGCCGTCGTACAGCGTGTCGCCGGGACGCAGCGCGCTGGCGTTCACCAGCCCGACCACGTCGCCGGGGTACGCCTCGTCGATCGTGGCGCGTTCCTGGCCGAAGACCGACTGGGCGTACTTGGTGGCGAACGGGCGGGCGGTGGCCGCGTGGACGAGCACCATGCCGCGCTCGAACCTGCCCGAGCAGACCCGGACGAAGGCGATCCGGTCGCGGTGCGAGGGGTCCATGTTGGCCTGCACCTTGAAGACAAGGCCGGAGAACGGCTCCTCCAGCGGGCGCGGGTCGTCGTCGACGTCCGGCCGGGGCGCGGGAGCGGGGGCGATGTCGACCATGGCGTCCAGCAGGCGGCCGACGCCGAAGTTGGACAGCGCGGCCCCGAACAGCACCGGGGTGGACTCGTGCGCCTCGAAGGTCTTCTGGTCGTGGTCGGCGCCGATCGCGGAGAGCAGGTCGATCTCGTCCTTGGCCCGCTCCCAGTCGCCGCCCAGCTCCATCAGGGCCTGCTCGGCGCTCAGGTCGGTCTCGATCGCCTTGGTGGCGCCGCCGGGAGTGCGGGTGTAGCGGACGATCCGGTCGGCGGCGCGGTCGGCCACCCCGTGGAAGAAACCGCCGGTACCGATCGGCCAGGTGATCGGCGTGGGCTTCAGACCGGTCTTCTCCTCGATCTCGTCCAGCAGTTCCAAAGCCTCGCGGCCCGGCCGGTCCCACTTGTTGACGAACGTGATGACGGGGATGCGGCGGTGCCGGCACACCTCGAACAGCTTCAGCGTCTGCGGCTCCATGCCCTTGGCCGCGTCGAGCAGCATGACCGCGCAGTCGACGGCGGCCAGCACCCGGTAGGTGTCCTCGGAGAAGTCCGCGTGGCCGGGAGTGTCGACCAGATTGAACATGTGGCCGCGGTACTCGAACCTGAGCGCGGCGGAGGTGATGGAGATGCCCCGGGCCTTCTCCATCTCCATCCAGTCGGAGGTCACCCCACGTCGGCCGGACTTGCCGTGCACCGCGCCCGCCTGGCTGATCGCGGAGGCGTGCAGCGCCAGCGCCTCGGTCATGGTCGACTTGCCCGCGTCGGGGTGGCTGATCACCGCGAACGTGCGGCGACGTGCCGCCTCCTGCATGATCGCGGTCATTCCTGATCTCCTAGCGGTGCGTAAAGTGGGGAACTCCGGGCACAGTGCGGGGGCACTGAGGAGGCACTGGACGGCCACTGAAACAGCTTACGCGCCACCACCGGTGTCAACAGATGTGGCAACACTTCCCCAGGCCGCTTGCGCCACCATGGTGTTAAGTGGATCGTGGAACATCTCGGTTCGCCATAGGCCCATCCCAACTGTCCGAAAGCGGCTCAGCTCGTGCAACTCGACGATCTAGTGATGCGCAGATGATCACGCTGCGCTATACGGCAGGGTCCGACGTCGGCCGGATCCGGCAAGGCAACGAGGACGCCGCCTACGCGGGCGCGCGGCTCCTGGCCGTCGCCGACGGAATGGGCGGTCACGTGGGTGGTGAGGTCGCCAGCTCGGCGGCCATCGCCACCGTGGCGTCCCTGGACCAGGAGTGCCCGGGCGACCTCGCCGCCGCCGCCGAGGCCGGAGTCCGCAAGGCCAACCAGCGCCTGCGCGAGCTGGTCGCCGAAGACCCGTCACTCACCGGCATGGGGACCACTCTGACCCTGATGCTCTGGAACGGCTCGCGCGTCGCCCTCGCCCACATCGGCGACTCCCGCGCCTACCTGCTCCGCAACGGCGATCTCTATCAGATCACCTACGACCACACCCTGGTCCAGACGCTGATGGACGACGGCCGGATCACCGCCGAGGAGGCCGCCCGCCACCCGCACCGGTCGATCCTGCTGCAGGTCCTCGACGGCAGCGAGAACCTCGAACTCGACCTCTCCCTACGGGACGCCGAGGTCGGCGACCGCTACCTGCTCTGTTCCGACGGGCTGTCGGGAGTGGTCGAGGCCGAGCGGCTCCGCCAGGTGCTCGCCGAGGTCGACGACCTTCAGGAGGTCACCCGGCAGCTGATCGCACTCGCCTGCGAGGCGGGGGGACCCGACAACATCACCTGCGTGGTCGCCGACGTGGTCGAGGGGGAGGTCACCGACAATCCCGTGGTGGTCGGCTCGGCCGTTCCCTCATAGGCGCTCACAGCGGCTTACAGCCGCTCGCGGAAGCCGCCCGCCCGTGGCCGGCCGCCGCTCGTGCGGACAGGTCACGGCACGGAGGTACGGCGGGTGTCCCCGGGACGCCCCGGCCGCTTCCCGCTGCCCGGTGAGCCCTGGTCACAGCCGGAGGACAGCGGTTATCGTCGGAGACCCACGTTCCTCGCCGCCCCCCATCGGAGGGATGTCCCCATGTACAAGGAATTCGCCATCGAGGCCATCGTGTGGCTCATCCCCGTCGTGATCCTCGTCGGTCTCGCCTACATGATCACCCGGCCCGCCTGATCTTTCGGAGGCCCGCCGGGGACGCGAGGCCACGTCCGCGCTCCTCGGTCTCCGCCCGCCCCCGGACGGCTCCGCGCCACCACCTGCGCACCGGCCCCGGAAACCCGCAGCTGGAGCGGCTAATACGAGTATTTTTCCAATTTGGGAACTATTCTCTTTAACCAATCTTTACCTGTATATAGTCACCTACATGCGCTCGGGGGAGCGCGATCCGGTACGCCAGCAGGGGGACCACACACACCAATGGGCCAGTTCGTCGATGCCACGCTGTCCTTTCCGACCGTCCTGTTCACGTTCCTGCTCCTGGTGATCATCGCGTACTGGGTGCTCGTCGTGTTCGGCGTGTTCGGGTTCGACGGCGACGGCGACGGCTCCGAAGCCTTCCTGAGCGGTCTGGGACTCGGCGGGGTCCCGGCCGCACTGGTCATCTCACTGCTGGTCGTCGTCGCCTGGTTCGCGAGCCTGGTGGGCGGCACACTGTTCACCGGCACCCCCGCCCTGGTGGCGGTACTGGTCGCGGCGCTGGTCTGCGCCTGGGCGTGCACACGCCTCATCGTGCTGCCGCTGCGACGTCTCATCCCGAAGGAGCGCGTCCCCTCCCGCGCCGACTTCGTGGGCCGTGCGTGTGTCATCCGCACAAGCCGGGTCGGCAGTGACTTCGGTCAGGCCGAGGTCACCGCCCCGGACGGCTCCTCCGCTCTCGTTCAAGTGCGTCAGACCGGCGACGACGTCTTCGCCGCCGGAAGCACCGCCCTGATATTCGCCTACGACTCCCCTGGCGAGTTCTTCTGGGTGATGCCCTACGCCGCGGAACTCGACCCTGATCGTCCTATTTAACCGAGGGACCATTTTGGACGTCATCTCCACCGGGCTCGGCATCTTCCTCGCCGTCGTCCTGCTCGTCGTCGTCGGCCTGCTCATCATGATCAGCCGCCTGTTCAACAAGGTCGAACAGGGTAAGGCCCTGATCATCTCGAAGATCAACAAGGTGGACGTCACCTTCACCGGCGCCATCGTGCTGCCCATCTTCCACAAGTCGGAGCTGATGGACATCTCGGTGAAGACCATCGAGATCGCCCGGACCGGCCGTGAGGGCCTGATCTGCCGTGACAACATCCGCGCCGACATCCGCATCACCTTCTTCGTCCGGGTCAACAAGACCGTCGAGGACGTGGTGAAGGTCGCCCAGGCCATCGGCACCGCCCGCGCGAGCGATCAGGAGACGCTGCAGGAGCTGTTCAACGCCAAGTTCTCCGAGGCGCTCAAGACGGTCGGCAAGCAGCTCGACTTCGTGGACCTGTACACCCAGCGTGACCGGTTCCGCGACCAGATCATCCAGGTCATCGGCACCGACCTCAACGGCTACAGCCTTGAGGACGCGGCCATCGACTACCTGGAGCAGACCGCGCTGACCTCGCTCGACCGGAACAACATCCTCGACGCGCAGGGCATCAGGAAGATCACCGAGCTGACCGCCATCGAGCACGTACGGACCAACGAGTTCCAGCGTCGCGAGGAGAAGGAGATCACCCGCCAGAACGTGGACGCGCGGGAGGCCATCCTGGAGCTTGAGCGCCGCCAGGCCGACGCGGAGACCAAGCAGAAGCGCGAGGTCGAGACCATGCGTGCCCGCGAGGAGGCGGAGACCGCCAAGGTCCAGGCCGAGGAGCGGCTCAAGGCGCACGCCGCGCACCTCCGTACCGACGAGCAGCTCGGCATCCAGCAGGAGAACCAGGCCCGCGAGATCGCGGTGGCGGCGAAGAACCGCGAGCGGGTCCTCGCCATCGAGACCGAGCGGATCGAGAAGGACCGCCTGCTGGAGGTCATCGCCCGCGAGCGCGAGACCGAGCTGTCGCGTATCTCCAAGGACAAGGAACTGGAAGGCGAGAAGCGCTCCATCGCCGAGGTGATCCGCGAGCGGATCGTGGTGGAGAAGACCGTCGCCGAGCAGGAGGAGAGCATCAAGCGCCTGCGCGTGGTCGAGGAGGCCGAGCGGACCCGTCAGGCCGTGATCATCCAGGCCGAGGCCGAGGCCCAGGAGAGCCTGGTCAAGGACATCAAGGCGGCCGAGGCCTCCGAGGCGGCGTCCAAGCACCGGGCCCGCGAGGCACTGGTGCTGGCCGAGTCCCGGCAGCAGGCCGCCGAACTCGACGCCCGCGCCAAGATCCGTCTGGCCGAGGGCGTCCAGGCCGAGACCGCCGCTCCCGGCCTGGCCGAGGTGCAGGTGCGCGAGCGGGACGCCGCGGCGATCGAGAAGATCGGCCGCGCCGAGGCCGCCGTCGAGCGGGAGAAGGCGCTGGCGATCGCCGAGGGCGAGCAGGCCAAGGCGCACGCCGTGGCCACCGCGGTACGCGAGAAGCTGAAGGCGGAGGCCGAGGGCGAGCAGGCCATGGCGATGGCCGCCGCCGCGACGGTCGGGGAGAAGCTCAAGGCCGAGGCCGAGGGTCTCACCGAGAAGGCCGCGGCGATGGCCGCGCTCACCGACGCGACCCGCGCCCACGAGGAGTACCGTCTGCGCCTGGAGGCCGAGAAGGAGATCCGTCTCGCCGGAGTGAACGTGCAGCTCAAGATCGCCGAGGCGCAGGCCTCCGTGGTCTCCGCCGGCCTGTCCAAGGCCAACATCGACATCGTCGGCGGCGACACCGTGTTCTTCGACAAGCTGATGAACTCGATCAGCATGGGCAAGGCGGTGGACGGCTTCGTGGACCACTCCGACGTCGCCCGCACGCTGGCCGAGCCCTACCTGAACGGCTCGTCGAGCATCCCCGCCGACCTGGGCAGGGTCCTCGGCTCGATCGACACCGCCGACGTGCGGAACCTCTCGCTGTCCGCGCTGCTGATGAAACTGATCAAGGATGGCGGCCCCGACGCCGACCGGCTCCGCGGCCTGCTGAGCGAGGCCCAGACCGCGGCCACCACCACCGAGGTCCCGGTCGCCGCGCTCAACTCCGCCGGCAAGTGACGTCCTCCACGGCGGAGGCCGTCACCGACGCCCCCGGCGCGGAGGGGGCCGGGCTGGACGCGGGCACCTATGAGGTGCTCCGCGCCCGGCTGGCCGAACAGGCCGCCGAGCTGGCCAGAAGGTCCGACGCGCTCAACGCCGAACGCCTGGCGGTGTTCGGCGGAGCCGAGCTGCGCCTGATCGGCACCGAGCGGATACGCACCGAGAACAACTGCGTGCCGCGCGACATCGTCTCGGTCGGCGGGCTCATGCTCTTCGGCTACAACGTGTTCATCGGGCTGAAGCCGGAGACGGCCGTCGCGGACGTCTTCTCCATGCACACGTTCGTACGGGACACGGCGGACGCGTTCCGCTTCGACCCGGCGCCGATGTTCCGTGACCCGCGCTTCGAGCGGGACTTCGCCGAGCTCTACCGGTACTACCGGGAGACCCGGCTGCTCCAGCTCCGCCGGGTCGAGGGCAAGCTGCTGGCCGTCTTCCAGACCGGCCCGCAGGACACCCGGGTGCTGCGCTGGCAGGTCGGGGCGGACGGCACGCTCACCTACATCGACGACCGGGGGGAGCGCGACCACACGTTCCCGCCCTCGCACGACTTCGAGTGGACCCCCGCCACCCGTGACGACCACGTGCTCGGCCGCCACCCGCACATCTCGATCCAGGGCGAGGTGTTCGTCGAGACCGTCGGCGGCGACCTCACCATCAAGATCGAGAACAATACCGAGTCCGGCGAGGGCGTCTACCGCGAGCCCGTCACCGAGCCGCTGCAGAGCCTCGCCGACGCGGAGGTCCAGCACGCCAGGATCGGCCCGCTGATCCTGCTCCGGATCCGGCCGTACAAGGAGCCCGACTGGCGGCACCTGGTCTTCAACACCCGGACCAAGGACGTGGTCCGCCTCGATGGCATCGGGCAGGCCTGCCAGCGCCTGCCCGAGGACCAGGGGATCATCTTCCCCGGCGGCTACTACCTGTCCACCGGGGTCAGCAAGACCTTCGACACCGACGTGTCCGAGCTGGAGTTCGAGCGGGTCATCCGCTCCCCCAACGGCGAGGACGTGCTGTACGTCTTCCACGCCCGCGCCGAGGGGCGCTCGCTGCTGCTGCCGTACAACGTGATCCGCAAGCAGGTGGCGAATCCGCTCTCCTGCCACGGCTACTCACTGTTCGACGACGGCACGCTGGTCGTCTTCAGGGCCACCTCCGACGAGCCCACCCGCGTCCACCCGATGCAGGTCTGGCAGACGGCGTACCAGTCGGACCTCTACGCCGCCGGCCGTCCGGTCGGCACCGGCCCGCTGGAGCGGATCGGCAACGCGGAGCTGGTCCGGGGCATCTCCGACTGCCTCTCGGTGGCCGGGATGGTCGACGAGATGGCGCCGTCGATCCCGGTCTTCGAGGCGCTGATCGCCTCCTGCGCCCGGGTCTTCGACCACTACCACTGGCTGGGCGAGCACGGGCTGCGCGGTCCGCTCGCCGACGTGCGGGCCACCGCCGAGCAGGTGCTGGACGAGTTCGAGAACGTCCAGTCGCTCACCCGGCAGGCCGCCGAGGCGCTGGAGGCCGCCGCCGCCGACACCACCACGCTGATCCGGCAGGCGCGGAGCGAGGCGCCCAGGTCCGCCCAGGGCTGGGTGGACCGGCTCTCGCAGCTGCGCCGGTCGCAGGGGCACCTGGTGACCCTGCGCGAGCTGCGCCACGTCGACGTCGCCAGGATCGACGCGCTCGACGCGGAGCTGGCGGCCGAGCTGGACAGCACCGCGCAGCGCGCCGCGGGCTTCCTGCGCGGCGACGACGCCTTCGCCGGCTACCACGCGGAGGTCGAGTCGCTGGTCTCCGAGGCGGGCGCCATCGCGACCGTGGCCGAGGCCGGGCCGATCGGTGAGCGGCTGGAGCGGCAGGCGCGGGGCCTGGAGATCGTGGTCGAGGTGGTCGGCACGCTCGACATCGCCGACGCCACCGTGCGGACCTCCATCCTGGAACGGGTCGGCGAGGTGCTCGGCGGCGTCAACCGCGCCCGCGCCACGCTGGACGCCCGGCGCGGGGAGCTGCTGGCCGGTGAGGGCAGGGCCGCCTTCGCCGCCGAGTACGCCCTGCTGGGGCAGGCGATCACCGGGGCGCTGGCGATGTCCGACACCCCCGAGCGCTGCGACGAGCAGCTGGGCCGGCTGATGCTCCAGCTGGAGAACCTGGAGTCGCGCTTCGCCGAGTTCGACGACTTCCTGGGGCAGCTGTCCTCGAAACGGGAGGACGTCTACGAGGCGTTCTCCTCGCGCCGCCAGGCGCTGCTCGACGAACGGGCCCGCCGCGCCGACCGGCTGTCCGACTCCGCGACCCGGATCCTGTCGAGCGTACGGCGCCGCCTGGCCGGGCTGAAGTCGCTGGACGAGGTCAACACCTACTTCGGGTCCGACCCGATGGTGCTCAAGCTCAAGGGCGTGGTCGGGGAACTGCGCGCGCTGGGCGACCAGGTCCGCGCCGAGGAGCTCGAAGGCCGGGTCAAGTCCGCCCGTCAGGAGGCGGGCCGCGCCCTGCGCGACCGGCTCGACCTCTACACCGACGGCGGCGAGACCATCCGGCTCGGCCGCCACCTGTTCGCGGTCAACACCCAGCCGGCCGACCTGACCCTGGTCCCGCACGAAGGCCGGATGGCGTTCGCCGTCACCGGGACCGACTACCGCTCCCCGGTGCTTGACGCGGCCTTCGAGGAGACCCGGCCGTTCTGGAACCAGCTGACGGTCTCGGAGTCGCCGGAGGTCTACCGGGGCGAGCACCTGGCCGCCTCCATCCTGGCCGCCGCCGAGTCCGGCACCCTGACGCTGGGCGAGCGACAGGTCTCCCTGGACGCGCTGCACGAGGCGGCGGTGGCCGACGGGGAGCTGCTGGAGATCGTCCGCCGGGTGGCGGAGACCCGCTACGACGAGGGCTACGAGCGGGGCGTCCACGACCACGACGCCACCGCGATCCTGCAGGCGGCGCTCCGCCTGCACGCGGGCGCGGGCCTGCTCCGCTACCCGCCGGCGGCGCGGGCCGCCGCCCAGCTCTTCTGGACCTACGGCACCGACGAGGCCGCCCGCGCGACCTGGACCACCCGGGCCACCTCGCTGGCCCGGGCCCGGACCCTGTTCGGCCAGGTGGAGGCGGTACGGGAGACCCGTGCCGCCCTCGGCTCCGCGATCGCGTCCTTCAGCCGGGGTCTCCACGACCGTCCGGAGAGCCCGGCGGGCGCGCTCGCCGTGGCCGCCGCGAGCACGGCCGGGGCGCCCCGGGCGGCCGGGACCCTCGCGCGGGGGGACGAGGGCGTCTTCGAACTGGCCGGGGAGTATCTCTTCGAGGAACTGGCCGGCAAGCCGTTCGGGTTCGTGACGAGCGCGGGGGCACGGGCGCTGCTCGACCGGTTCGACCGGGCGCTCGGCCCCGCGCGCCGGGAGTTCGAGGAGGACCTGCGAGCGCTCGGCGACGACCTCTCCGGGCGTCATCGCCTGGCCGAGGCGTGGCTGTCCGCCTTCGACCTCTCGGCTGACCTCTCGACGCCGGACTCCGGGCCGGACTCGGCATCGGCCCCCGGATCGGCGGAGCTGGTGGAGGCTGTCGCCGTACTGCTCTGCGAGGTGGCGCGGCACGACTCGTCCGCGGCGCTGACCGCCACGGTCGAGGGTCTGCTCGGCGCGCACCCCCGGATCTCCGGGCGCGCGATCCGGCTGCGGCTGGACGAGTTCCTGGCCAGGACCCGGCACTTCCGCGACCACCGCGTCCCCGCCTACCGCGCCTACCAGAAGCGGCGCAACGAGCTGGTCGCGGCCGAGCGGGCGCGGCTGCGTCTTGAGGAGTTCCAGCCGAAGGTGATGACCGCCTTCGTCCGCAACCAGCTGCTCGACGAGGTCTACCTGCCGCTGATCGGCGACAACCTGGCCAAGCAGCTCGGCGCGGCCGGGGATGCCAGGCGGACCGACCAGATGGGCATGCTGCTGCTCATCTCCCCGCCCGGCTACGGCAAGACCACCCTGATGGAGTACGTGGCCGACCGGCTGGGGCTGATCTTCGTCAAGGTCAACGGCCCTGCCCTGGGCCACCTGGTGACCTCGGTGGACCCGGCGCAGGCGCCCGACGCGACGGCACGGCAGGAGATCGAAAAGATCTCCTTCGCGCTGGAGATGGGCAACAACGTGCTGCTCTACCTGGACGACATCCAGCACACCTCCCCGGAGCTGCTGCAGAAGTTCATCTCGCTCTGCGACGGCCAGCGCCGGATGGAGGGCGTCTGGGAGGGCCGGACCCGCACCTACGACCTGCGTGGCAAGCGCTTCGCGGTCTGCATGGCGGGCAACCCGTACACCGAGTCCGGCAAGCGCTTCCGCATCCCCGACATGCTCGCCAACCGCGCCGACGTGTGGAACCTCGGTGACGTGCTGTCCGGCCGGGACGAGCTGTTCGCGCTGAGCTACATCGACAACGCGCTGACCTCCAACCCGGTGCTGTCCCCGCTCTCCACCCGCGACCGCGGCGACATCCGCCTGCTGGTACGGCTGGCGCGGGGCGACTCGGGGGTCCGGGCCGACCAGCTCTCCCACCCGTACTCCTCGGTGGAGCTGGAACAGGTCCTCGCGGTGCTCCGCAGGCTGCTCCGGATCCAGAAGGTGGTGCTGGCCAACAACCAGGCGTACATCGCCTCGGCCGCCCAGTCGGACGCCTCGCGGACCGAGCCTCCCTACCAGCTCCAGGGCTCCTACCGGAACATGAACAAGCTCGCGGCCCGGGTCGTCCCGGTGATGAACGACGCCGAGCTGGAGGCGGTGATCGACGACCACTACCTCGGCGAGGCCCAGACCCTCACCTCGGGGGCAGAGGCCAACCTGCTCAAACTCGCCGAGCTACGCGGCACCCTGACCGCCGGGCAGGCCGCCCGATGGACCGAGGTGAAGGCCGCCTACCTGCGCTCCCAGGCCCTCGGCGGCGCCGAGGACGACCCGATGACCCGCGCGGTCGGCGCGGTCGGCCTCCTCGCCGACCGGGTGAGCACCGCCATCGAACACGCCGCCGACCGGCTCTCCCCCGAACCGTGAAACCCGCTCACGGGGGGCGTGGCGGGGACACTTTCCCCCCTTCCCGCCTTGCCCCCCGTGGCCGGCTCTCCGCTCGACCCGCCCCGGGGCACCGACGCCGGGCGATCGGGCCGTCAGGCCGGATTCACGTGATGCCGGCGGCGCGGGTGTCCCGCTCCGAGGGAGTTCAACACCCTTGGAGTCACAGACCAGGGGGAGACGCTCGGGGCGGACTGGTCGCCGGCGGGGTGGTGGGCGGTCGCCCGGCCGGTGCCTCCAACCGATCCACAAGCTGATCTCCAGTACCGCCTCCTAATGTCGTCGCCGACCTTCGCGCCCGGAGCGGCGCGACAAGACAGCGCATGCCGGCGAGAGCGGACCCGTGCGCGTGCACGACGATGGAGCAGATCTTGACCAGGCCCCAGGACGATCAATCGATGGAGTGCCGTCCATCGCACGGCAGCCACTTTCCACAATTTCGGGTGAAACGCCGTTATTTCGGGTCGGGCGATGTTGTTCATCGGGAAGACGGAGGCGCTTCTTCGTCCGGACAACGCGAAACCCGGACCGGTATCCGGCCGAATGACGATCCGCCGACGAGCCGCGACCTTCTGCTGCTGCTCGGTTTCTGCGCAGCCCTGCTCGGCCTGATTATCACCGCCCTGCCCGCGCGGGCCGACACCGGCCCCGTTACGGTCTCCCTCACCTCCGGCACCACCCAGGCTCAGCAGGTGGCGAACTTCTGGCTCGGCGACTCCAGGAGAAACCTGCTCCAGGCCACGCCGTACGGGGTGCAGACCGTGATCTCCGGAAGGAAGCGGACCACCGCGGCGAAGACCCTGGCCGCAGGGCCCACGGCGGTGGAGCCGGTGGGCCGCGCGCTGAGGACCGCCGGGCTTTCCGAGAACCTCAGCCTGCCCACCACCACGGGCAAGGTGTTCTTCGTCGGCGCGGACGGCCTGCCGCACTGGTGCAGCGGCACGTCGGTGCAGTCGGCCCAGCGCAACCTGGTCCTCACCGCGGCGCACTGCGTGTACGACACCGTCGGCGGTGCCACCACGCTGGCCAACTGGGCCTTCGTCCCCGGCTACACCGACGACGCGCCGCCGTGGGGCCTCTACGTGGGCAAGAGCGCCGTCGCTCACCACTCGTTCGACGCCTACACCGACCATGGCCACGACTACGCGTTCGCCGCCGTCTACAACGGCGTGTCCCAGCCGTCCACCGGCGGACTGGCCGACACGGGCAGGCTCGGCGACAACGTCGGCGGACAGGGCATCGCCTGGAACCAGCAGCCCAACCGCACGGTCAACGTCTTCGGCTATCCCGCCGGATCCCACCCGGACAACACCGCGCCCTACACCGGCAAAACCCTTGAGACCTCTCAGGGACCGACGTTCCCCTTCCAGCCCACTGATCTCTACGCCGACGACCTCGTCGGGGCCGCCTCCCCCTTCACCGACAAAGGCTCCCTCGGCTCGCCCTGGTTGTTGTCGTACCGGCCGGACCGCGGCCTCGGTTACGTCATCGGCGTCACCATGAGCGTCTCCGACATCGACCTCGACGACCGCTACGACACCGCCGTGTCCGCCACCTTCGACGGCGATGTGTCACCCGTCTACTCCAGCGCCGCGCAACTGTGGTCCGGATCCATAGCCGGTTAGCCGATTCGGCTGACAAACCGGCCCCGGACCGTCACCGGTCCGGGGCCGGTCCGGGGCCGGATGGCACACATCGACGGACCGGCTCCGCCCGATGGCTGTCATCGCCGTCACCTGGGAATGACCAGGTCATGGCTAACGAACCAAAGGTACGGGTGCGCCGGGTCTACGAGGAGCCGGAACCTCAGGACGGTGCCCGGGTGCTGGTCGATCGGGTCTGGCCGCGCGGGCTGTCCAAGGAGAAGGCACATCTTCAGGAGTGGTGCAAGGCGGTGGCGCCCTCGACCGAGTTGCGCAAGTGGTACGGCCACGACCCGGCTCGGTTCGAGGAGTTCGGCCGCCGCTACCGGGCCGAGCTGAAGGACCCCGAGCGGGCCACCGCGCTGGAGCACCTGCGGGAGCTGGCGAGGCAGCGAACGGTGACGCTCCTGACCGCGACCAGGCAGGCCGACATCAGCGAGGCCGTGGTCCTCGCCGACCTGCTGCGGAGTTGACCGCGGCGTCCTACGTGAGCTTGGCACCGAGGGGAGCGCGCGGCCGGGTGAGTACCGCCATCGGGCACACCGCCGACCGCCTCTCCCCCGTGAGCCGTCAGCCAGGCGCGAGCAGGGTGAAGTCGGTGCGGCCGGAGGCGACTCCGTTGACCTGGACTTCGACCGCGTGGGTGCCGGGGTGGTAGCGCCTGGTGGTGATCTCGCGGAACGAGTGGTCGCGCGAGAGATCGATGGTGTCGCCGGGTGCGAGGGTCCTGGTGGTGAGCTTGAAGGTCTTGCCGCTCTGGCTCCCGTTCGCCTTCCTGTGGTGAACGATGTAGTCGATCGCGAGCCGCACCGGCTCCTGTCCGGGGTTGGTGACGGAGACGGTGAATCTCAGCGTGCCGCCGAACGGCACGGTGGTGCCGGCGAGCTTCGGACCCACGATCTCGACAACCGTGCCCGGAGTGAACCCCATCAGTTCCAGTGCGCCGGGATGGCCTTTCTTGATCAGCGTCCGCAGTCCGTGCCGAACGACTCTCCGCGTGTTGCCGTCCGGATCGGCCAGCCAGGCGGCGGCGGTCTCGATCACCAGGTCGGGCCGCTCCCTGCTGAGGTCGTTGAGATGGTTGGCGACCGAGCGTCGTACGTACTCGCTCTCGTCCCGGTACAGGGCGCTGATGACCGGCACGGTCGACCGGGGGTTCGCGAGGATGGCCGGAACCCGCTTGGCCCAGGGCAGGAAGGCCCGGGTCCCCTCGGTCGCGAGGCGGCGGACGTGCTCATCGGGATGAACGGTCCAGTCGATGATCCGTGCCATCGCGCGATCGAGATCGCGTTCGAGCAGCAGGCGGATGGCGAACTCGGAGGTCAGGCGTGGAGTGAGCTCCGCGAGCGCGTCGAGGGCGTCATCGAACGCCTCGCCGCTCCCGTCCTCGATCGCCTTGGTGGCGACAGCACCGCTCACCGGCCAGATCAGCCAGCCGCTGAAGGGATGTCTCCCGTTCAGCGCGGCCCGGACCGTGCCCGCGAAGGACCCGTAGTCTCCGGGCAGGTCCCGCAGCAGGGCGTCACGCAGCAGGTCGGCACGCTCGCGCAGGGACAGGGGGCCGAGTTCGGAGGTCGCCGCTCGAAGTGCCGTGAGCCGGGCGTCCGGCACGACCGCCCCGACCGCCCGGGCCAGTGCGCGGGCGGTGTCGGGTCCGATGAGCTCGTCGGCGAAGGGCATGTGTGTTCTCCAATGGGACGTCGTGGCGGCGTGCCCGCCGCCACGATGGGGCACGGAGGTCCCTCCTGCTCGTCGTGCGACCCCGCACGACGAGCAGGAGAGGCCGGGTCTTCCCGGGAGCGCCGCGAGTCGTGGATCCGCCGCCCCGGCCGGGAGGCCGCGTGACGGCACGGCCGCCTTCGGGGCGGATGCCCGGCGTCGGCCGGCTCACCCGCCGGAGGGGCGGGCGCGGATGTGCAGGCGTTCGCCCTGGGGGCCGAACAGGCTGAGTACCTCGGCGGGTTCCGGGCCGGAACTGCTGAACGCGTGCGGGATGTGGGTGTCGAACTCCGCGACCTCTCCGGGCATCAGGACGATCTTCTTCTCACCGAGCGACAGGCTCAGCCTCCCGGACAGGACGTAGAGCCACTCGTAGCCCTCGTGGACCCGCTGTTCCGGCCCGCAGCCGGGCCGGCTCGCCGGAATGATCATCTTGTACGCCTGCAGCCCACCGGGCCTGCGGGTCAGCGGGATGAACGTCATGCCCTCACGGGTGATCGCGCGCTGGTGGACGCGTGGATCGCCGGTCTCCGGCGCGCCGACGAGCTCGTCCAGCGGGAGCTGGTGGGCTCGGGCCAGCAGGAGCAGGAGTTCCAGGGTGGGACGACGCTGGCCGGACTCCAGGCGGGACAGGGTGCTGACCGAGATCCCGGTGGCCTCGGAGAGCTGCGCCAGGGTCGCGCCGCGCTGCCGGCGCAGTGCCCGCAGGCGCGGGCCTACCGCGTCGATGGCCCTGTCGAGGGCCTCGTCCGGAGGGAGGGCGTCGTCGTTCATGCCATCTATTTGCCATCCCGGCAAAGGCATTTGTCAAATCTGCCACCTTGGGCGGATAGTCCAGCGACGAGACGGCCGCCGTGATCCCACTCCGGCCGTACCACGAGCGAAGGAGAGCACGCGGTGGAGGAGAAGTACGACGTGGTGGTGGTCGGCGGCGGCGCGGCCGGTCTCAGCGGGGCCCTGACCCTGAGCCGGGCGCGCCGCTCGGTGCTGGTGGTCGACGCCGGCGCCCCGCGCAACGCCCCGGCCGGGCATGTGCACAACTACCTGGGCCGCGAGGGCACGCCCCCCGGCGAGCTGCTGGCCGTCGGCCGCACCGAGGTGACCGGCTACGGCGGTGAGATCGTGACCGGCACCGTCACCTCGGCCCATCGGCTGGAGGACGGCGACGGCTTTCGCGTGCTGCTCACCGACGGCCGGCAGGTACGGGCTCGGCGGCTGCTGGTGACCACCGGCCTGGTGGACGAACTGCCCGACGTTCCGGGGCTGGCCGAGCGATGGGGACGCGACGTCCTGCACTGCCCGTACTGTCACGGCTGGGAGGTCCGCGACCAGGCGATCGGCGTCCTGGCCGACGGCCCGATGGCCGCGCACCAGGCCCTGCTGTTCCGGCAGTGGAGTGAGCGGGTGACCCTGTTCCTGCACACCGCCGCCAAGCCCACCGATGAGGAGTACGAGCAGCTGGCCGCCCGGGGCGTCACCCTGGTGGAGGGCGAGGTCGCCGCCCTGGAGACGACCGGCGACCGGCTCGACGGCGTCCGGATGCGCTCGGGAGAGCTCGTCCCCTGCCAGGCCGTGGTGGTCGCGCCGCGCTTCACCGCCCGGGCCGACGTGCTCGCCTCCCTCGGGCTGGAGCCGGTCCCGCAACTGGCCGGCGACCACGTCATCGGCAGTTATGTGCCCGCCGATCCCACCGGGGCCACCGCGGTGCCCGGGGTGTGGGTGGCCGGCAACGTGGCGGACCTGCGCGCCCAGGTGATCGTCTCCGCCGCCTCGGCGCTGAACACCGCCGCCGCCATCAACGCCGACCTCATCGCCGAGGACACCCGCCACGCCGTCGCCGCCCACCGCCGGCGACCCGAGTCCCTCTCCGGCCACGCCGAACGGGTGCCCGACGACCGGCACGGCCCCGCCACCGCGACACCGCCGGACGCTCACCGGCACACCGACCGGGACGCCCTGGTCGAGGGCATGTTCAGCGAGCAGGCCTGGGAGGAGCGCTACCGTTCCCGTGACGCGATCTGGAGTGGCCGGCCCAACCCCCAGCTCGTGGCCGAGACCGCCGACCTGCCCCCCGGCACGGCGCTCGACGTCGGTTGCGGCGAGGGGGCCGACGCCCTCTGGCTGGCCGAACGCGGCTGGCGGGTCACGGCGGCGGACTTCGCCACCGTCGCCCTGCGGCGCGGCGCCGAACACGCTGACGCCCTCGGCGCTGAGGTGGCCGGGCGGATCGACTGGGTGCACGCCGACCTGACCGGCTGGGCACCCGATGAGGGCCGCTTCGACCTGGTCACCGCCCATTTCATGCACCTGCCGAAGGAGCAGCGCGAGGCACTGCACACCCGGCTGGCCGCCGCGGTGGCCCCCGGCGGGACTTTGCTCATCGTCGGCCACCACTTCTCGGACCTGGAGACCACGATGCCCCGGCTCAACGTGCCCGAGATGTTCTTCACCGCCGAGGAGGTCGCGCACTCCCTCGACCCCGACCTGTGGGACATCCTCGTCACCGACACCAGACCGCGCCTCGCCGACGACCCCGAAGGCCGCCAGGTCACCATCCACGACGCCATCCTGCGAGCCCGCAGGCGCCCGTGACCGGCCACCCCGGCCACCGCTCGGGAAGCCGTCGGCCGTCGCCTCGGGGCGGCGGACATCGCCTCGCGCGGCGACCGCGTCCCGAGGGCCGCCGGCCAGAGGGATCGCGAAACTCTCCCCCGAGCAGGTGAGGGGGTGCCCGGTTGCCGGGGCGTCGCCGGATGTCGAATACGGTGAGCAGGTGTCGGTCAGCGACCGGGTCGATCGAGAGCAAGGAAAGCAGTGAAGCTTCTTCATTCAGGGAAGGTCCGCGACGTCTACGAGGATCGCGGGGACATCATCCTCGTGGCGTCCGACCGGGTGTCGGTGTACGACGTGATCCTGCCCACGCCCATCCCTGACAAGGGGAAGATCCTCACACAGCTGTCACTGTGGTGGTTCGAACAGCTCGCCGACATCGTGCCCAACCATGTGATCTCGGCGACCGACGTCCCCGCCGAGTTCGCGGGCCGTGCGGTGCGGTGCAGGAAGCTGGAGATGGCGAAGGTCGAGTGCGTCGCGCGCGGCTACCTGACCGGCGGCGGGCTGAAGGAGTACCGGGCGCACGGGTCGGTCTCGGGCGTGCCGCTGCCGCCCGGCCTGCTGGACGGCTCCAAGCTGCCCGAGCCGATCTTCACCCCGTCCACCAAGGCGCCGCTGGGGCAGCACGACGAGCCCATCTCCTTCGACGAGGTGGTCGCCCTGGAGGGCGCCGAGGTCGCCGAGGAGTTCCGGCGGATCACGCTGGAGATCTACCGGCGAGGCTCCGAACTCGCCGCGGAGCGGGGCGTCATCATCGCCGACACCAAGATCGAGCTGGGCTGGGACTCCGAGGGCACGCTCGTGCTCGGCGACGAGGTGCTGACCTCCGACTCCTCCCGCTTCTGGCCCGCCGACCGGTGGGAGCCCGGCCACGCGCAGTTCTCCTTCGACAAGCAGTACGTGCGTGACTGGGCGACCGGCACGGGCTGGGACAAGAAGGAGCCCGCCCCGGAGGTCCCCGCCGAGGTCGTGGAGGTCACCAGGGCGCGCTACATCGAGGCGTACGAACGCATCACCGGCAGAACCTGGTAGGAGCCCGACGCCTTCAAAAAGTCCCCGCCGAGGTCGTGGAGGTCACCAGGGCGCGCTACATCGAGGCGTACGAACTCCGCGTCCCCGACGCCCGGGTAGGCGCCTGAGTCCCCTACAGGGAGAGTTTCCTCTCGACCGCGGCGCCCACGATGGTCGGTTCCACCGGGGCGGAACCGGTGGGCGCCCCGAAGTCGGCCACGATGCAGGTGATGTTGTCGGGGCCGCCGCCCCGGTTGGCGAGGTCGATGAGCCAGCGAGCCGCCTCGTCGGGGTCGGAGATCTCGGTCAGCGTGTTGAACAGGGTCTCGGGACCGACCACGGCGGTCAGGCCGTCGGAGCAGAGCAGGTAGCGGTCCTCCGGGTAGGCCTCGCGCAGCGACAGGTCCAGCTCGCCGTCGCCGGTGCCCTCAAGGACCCGCAGCACCATTGACCGGCGCGGGTGCTCGGCGGCCTGCTCAGGGGTGATCCGTCCCTCGTCCACCAGCGACTGGACCAGGGTGTGGTCATGGGTGATCTGGTAGAGGGCGCCGTCGCGCAGCATGTAGGCCCGGGAGTCTCCGACATGGGCCAGGGCGAAGGTGGCGCCGTCCCAGAGCATGGCGGTCAGGGTGGTGCCCATGCCGCGCAGCGTGGGATCCTGCTCGCTCATGTCGCGCAGTGTGTGGTTGACGTCCCTGGCGGCGCCCTTGAGCGCGGCGAGCAGGTCGACACCGTCGGCGGGAAGGGTGTCGTCCAGTGCCGCCATGGCGGTGACGGCAAGTGAGCTGGCGACCTCTCCACCCGCATGACCACCCATGCCGTCCGCTATGGCGAGCAGGCGCGCGCTCGCGTAGCCCGAATCCTCGTTCGCCTCACGGCGGACCCCCACGTCGGAGCGGGCCGCGTAGCGCAGTGCCAGTGGTTGGTTCAGTGCCATGAAGGCAGTAAATCATTGGTTGAAGCACTTCACAAGCAAAGACGTTGTAGACCGTTGCGGCACAGTCAACTACTGTGGCCCAACATGGAGGAGTCCCAGGAGATCACCGTGAACGCGGGCGACATCGCCCGGCTTGCCGGGGTCGGCAGGGCAGCGGTGAGCAACTGGCGCCGCCGCCACGAGGACTTTCCCCAGCCGGTGGGCGGTACCGCCTCCAGCCCGCTGTTCTCGCTGCCGGAGATCGCCGGGTGGCTGCGCGCGAACGGCAAGTCCTTCGAGGTCTCGCTCGGCGACCTGGTCTGGCAGCGGATGCGCACCTCGGTCGACGACCTCAGACTGGGCGAACTGGTGGCCAAGGTCGGCGCCTTCCTGCTGTTCCTGCGCCGTGAGCCCACCGCCTGGCGTGATCATGGTACGAAGTCTCTCACCCGGATGGCCGAGGTGACGACCGATCTCCCCGGCTCCGCCGATCTCCGCCTGGACGATCTGGCCCTCGTCCGACTGGTCGCCGAGCTGGCCGCCGAACGTGACCCGCTGGAGGTCTTCGAGTTCCTGTGCGAGCGCTACGTCGAGGCGCACTCCCGCCAGCTCTCGGTCACCAGGGACGATGTGGCCGAGCTCATGGTCCGGCTGGTGGTGCGGGAGGGGGACGTCGTCCTGGACCCGGCATGCGGTGTCGGAACGCTGCTGCTGGGCGCGGGCAGCTCGACGGCCCGGCGGGGAAGCGCTTCGAACGGCGGGAAGACCGTCCTGATGGGGCAGGAGATCAACGAGACGAACGCGCTGCTCAGCGCGGTTCGGGTGCTGCTGCGCGGGATCGAGGCGCGGATCGTCGCCGGTGATTCGCTCCGCGAGGACGGCCTGGCCGGTGACGTGGCCGACGCCGTGGTCTGCGACCCGCCGTTCAACGAGCGGGTCTGGGGGCACGAGGAGCTCGCCGGTGACCCGCGCTGGGAGTACGGCCTGCCGCCGCGCGGTGAGTCCGAGCTCGCCTGGGTGCAGCACTGCCTCGCCCGCGTCCGGCCGGGCGGCCTGGTGGCGATCCTGATGCCCACCGCCGCCGCCAGCCGTCGTCCGGGCAAGCGGATCCGCGGCAACCTGCTCCGGGCGGGAGCGCTGCGGGCCGTGGTGACGCTGGCACCCGGCGGCCCCGACCTGTGGATACTACGCAGGCCCGACGGCGGGCGTCCGCCGTCCCAGCTGCTGGTGGTGGACGCCGGCGAGGACCTGTCGGCCGTGGAGCCCGCCTGGCGCGCGTACCTGGAGAACCCCGAGGCCGAGTCGTCCGGCGAGGGCCGCACGGTGCGCATCATCGACCTGCTCGACGACGAGGTCGACCTCGCCCCGGCCAGGCACCGCCCTCAGCACAGCGGCCTCGACTTCCCGCGCGACTTCACCGAGACCCTGGCCGGCTTCATGGGTGCCTCGGCCACGCTGTCGGAGGCCGCTCCCGCCCTGGAGTTGCTCGCCGAGCGGCAGGACCTGCCGACCACCACGGTCGGCGAGCTGGCCAAGGCGGGGCTGATCACGATCCTGCAGGCGCCGCCGAGGATGTCGGCGGACGAGGGCCCTCTCCCGGTGCTGACCGCCGACGACACCGCGGCGGGCGCCTCGCCCTCGGGCCGTACCACCCTCGATCCGGCACTGATCATGATCAGGCCCGGCGACGTGGTGACCACGGTGCTCGGCGCGGTCAGGGTGATCACCCAGAGCGGCGCGGCGCTCGGCCCGCAGCTCACGCTGTACCGGGTCGACCCGCAGCGGCTCGACTCCGGGTTCCTGGCCGGTTTCCTGCGCTCGGCCGACGCGGCCAGGGTCCATCCCTCATCCAGCCGCCTCGACGTGCGGCGGGCGAGGGTGCCCATGCTGCCGCTGTCCGACCAGCGGATGTACGGAACGGCCTTCCGCGAACTGTTCGAACTGGAGGACAGACTGCGCGAGACGAGGGCACTGGGGGAAACGCTGATCCGGCTAGGCTTTGACGGACTGGTCGACGGCCATCTCCGGCCATGCGACCAAGGGGCGTGATGCCCGCGCGTCCAGGGGAGGGTCGATGGTCATCGGCGACCGATACGTACTCGACGACCTCCCTCTCGGCCAGGGGGGCATGGGGGCCGTCTACGGCGGCCATGACAGGCATCTCGACCGCAGGGTGGCCGTCAAGTTCCTGAGGTTCCTCACCGGCCCCGACGAGGAGCTGAAGCGGCGTTTCCTGCGCGAGGCCCGCATCCTGGCCAGGCTGGAGCACCCCGGCGCACCGGTCCTCTACGACTTCGGCACCTTCGACCAGCGGCTGTTCCAGGTGATGCAGTTCATCGAGGGCGTCACCGTGGCCGACGTGGTCAGCGAGCACGGCCCGCTCCCGGTGCCCTGGGCCGCGGCGATCGCCGCCCAGGCCTGCGCGGTGCTGACCGCGGCCCACGCGCTGTCCGTCTGCCATCGCGACCTGAAGCCGACCAACCTGATGCTCTGCCCCGACGGGAGCGTCAAGGTCCTCGACTTCGGCCTGGCCGTGCTCCGCGAGGCCGACTCGACGCAGTTCACCCGGGTCGGCCAGATTCTCGGCACCCCGTCGTACATGGCGCCCGAGCAGATCCAGCGCGGCCTGTCCGGTCCCCGCAGCGACCTCTACGCCCTCGGGTGCGTGATCCACGAGATGCTGACCGGCCGCCAGCTGTTCACCGGCCCCACCGAGTACGCCGTGTTCGAGCGCCAGGTGAAGGAGCGCCCGCCCGAGGTTCCGGGGGTCCCCGCCGAGCTGAACCGCCTCCTCGCCGACCTGCTGGAGAAGGACCCGGAGAACCGCCCCGCGGGCGCCGACGTCCTCTACGAGCGGCTGCAGCCCTTCGCGGTGGACCTGCCGATGCTGCCGGGCTTCCTGCACCCGTCGTCGGTGCCGAGCCCGGGCCGGATGTACGCGCGAATGGTCGGCCGGGTCCTGGCCTGACGCCTCGGAGAGCAGGCCGAGCGGCGCGTGTCGAAAGCTTACGGCCTCTTCTGACGTTCTTCTATTGACATGTCGCCTATGGGAGCTTTCTTTCGACATATCACCAGTGGAAGATCCAGGAGGGATCATGACCCCGTCCTATCTGCAGGGTGACCTCGCCCCGGTTCCCGACGAGATCGACGTCCACGATCTGACCGTCGAAGGGCTCCTCCCCGCCGAGCTGAGCGGACGCTACTTCCGCAACGGCCCCAACCCGCTGCCGGGGCAGGACCCGGGCCACTGGTTCGCCGGCCCCGGCATGATCCACGGTGTCCGCCTGCGCGACGGCCGCGCCGAGTGGTACCGCAACCGGTGGACCCGGACCACCCAGTTCACCGGCGACGCCCGGTTCCTGGGCCCCGACGGCGTCGATCTGGCCGCCGTCAGCGCCAACACCAGCGTGATCCGGCACTCCGATCGGCTCTTCGCCCTGGTCGAGAACGGCCTGCCGTACGAGATCACCCCCGAGCTGGGCACCGTCGGCGCCTGCGACTTCGGCGGCAGGCTGACCACGGCCATGACCGCCCACCCCAAGGAGGACCCGCGCACCGGGGAGCTGCTCTTCTTCGGCTACGGCTTCTTCCCCCCGTACCTCACCTACCACCGCCTGTCCGCCGGCGGCGAGCTGGTCGAGAGCCGGGAGATCGAGGTCCCGGGGCCGACCATGATGCACGACTTCGCGATCACCGAGAACCACGTGGTCTGGCTGGACCTGCCGGTGGTCTTCGATCTGGAGATGACGAACCACGGCATCCCCTACCGGTGGGACGACGCCTACGGCGCCCGGCTCGGCGTGATGGGACGCGCCGACGGGAAGACGCGCTGGTTCGACGTCGACCCCTGCTACGTCTTCCACGTCGGCAACGCCCACGAGGACGCCCTGGGCCGGATCGTCCTCGACGCGATCCGCTACACCCCCGGCAGCTTCCAGAGCGTGTGGGAGAGGGTCAGCAGCGGGGTGGACGAGGTCCCCGGCCCCGGCGCCGCGGGAGACCCGGAGCGGGGAGCGACCCTGCACCGGTGGACGCTCGACGCCAGGAGCGGTCTCGCCAAGGAGGAGCGGCTCGACGACCGTGCCGTCGAGTTCCCCACGATCAGCGGGGCGCGCACCGGACTTTCCAGCCGCTACCTGTACACCGTGACCGAGAAGGCGATCGTCAAATACGACACGGAGACCGGCGCGAACGACGTCAGGGAGACCGGCGGTGCGACGGGTGAGGCGGTGTTCGTCCCGGCCGAGGGCGAGCGCGCCGAGGACGACGGCTGGCTGATGGCGGTCGTCACCGCCGAGAACGACTCGGCGCTGTGGGTGCTGGACGCCGGCACGCTGGAGTCCGTGGCGACGGTGCGGCTGCCACGCCGGGTGCCCACCGGCTTCCACGGCTCCTGGTTCGCCGACGCCTGACCGCCTCCACGGTGCCCGCCGGCCGGCGATCGGGGAGAATACACCCCGTGGAAGGGCGATGGGTCGAGGTGGCGGACCGGGTGCTGGTGCGGCGGTACGCCGAGCTGGACCTGTCGGTGGGGCTGGTCGTGGGCGACGGCGGTTGCCTGGTGGTCGACACGCGGGGAGACGAGCGGCAGGGGGCCGAGCTGGTCTCGGAGGTCAGGCGGGTGACATCCGCCCCGTGGGCGGTGGCGATCACCCACTCGCACTTCGACCACAGCTTCGGCACCCGGCCCTTCCTCGACTGCCCCGTCTGGGCGCACGAGGGCTGCCGGACCGACCTGGCCGACAACGGCGGCCGGGCCAGGGACGAGTGGGCACACCACTACCGGGATCGGGGGCGTGCGGACATCGCCGACGACATCGCGAGCACCGAGATCGTGCTGCCGGACCACCTGGTGACCGGCCGGGCGGAGCTGGTCGTCGGCGGTCGCCCGGTCGTCCTGGCCCACCTCGGCCGCGGCCACTCCGGCACCGACCTGGTCGTCCACGTGCCGGACGCCGGCGTGGTCTTCGCCGGGGACCTGGTGGAGAACGGCGCCTCGCCCGCCTACGAGGACGCCTATCCCCTCGAATGGCCGGCCACCCTCGCCGGGCTGCTCGACCTCCTCGGCGACAGCGACAGCGACAGCGGCGTCGTCGTCCCCGGCCACGGCGACCCGGTCGACCGCGCCTTCGCCGCCACCCAGCACGCGGAGATCACCGCCCTGGCCCGCCTGTGCGAGCGGGTGGCGGCGGGCCTGCTCTCCCCCGCCGACGCCGTGCGCCTGTCGCCGTACCCGGAGGAGACCACCAGGACCGCCCTCGGCCGCCCCTGTTGAGCGCGGCTCAGATCTCCTCCCGGAGCCCGGCCGTCGGGTCGAGCTGGCGCGGCTGCTTCCCGATCCTCGGGTGATGCAGGTCGAAGGCCGGCCGCTCCGAGCGGATGGTCGGGATCGAGGTGAAGTTGTGCCGGGGCGGCGGACAGGAGGTGGCCCACTCCAGTGAGTTTCCGAACCCCCACGGGTCGTCCACGGTCACCCGCCGGGCGTGGCGCGCGGTGTACCAGAGGTTGTAGAGGAACGGCAGCGTGGAGGCGCCGAGCAGGAACGCGCCGAGCGAGGAGACCACGTTGAGCGTGGTGAACCCGTCGATCGAGCTGTAGTCGGCGTAGCGGCGCGGCATGCCCTGCGCGCCCAGCCAGTGCTGGACCAGGAAGGTCGCCTGGAAGCCGATGAACAGCAGCCAGAAGTGCAGCTTGCCCAGCCCCTCGTGCAGCATCTTGCCGGTCATCTTCGGCCACCAGAAGTAGAAGCCGGCGAACATCGCGAACACCACGGTGCCGAAGACCACGTAGTGGAAGTGCGCGACCACGAAGTACGAGTCGTGCACCTGGAAGTCGAGCGGCGGAGAGGCCAGGATGACCCCGGTCAGCCCGCCGAGCAGGAAGGTGACCAGGAAACCGACCGCGAACATCATCGGCGATTCCATCGATATGTGCCCGCGCCACATGGTGCCGGCCCAGTTGAAGAACTTCACCCCCGTCGGGATGGCTATCAGGAACGACATGAAGGAGAAGAAGGGCAGCAGCACCTGTCCCGTGGTGAACATGTGATGCGCCCACACGGTCATCGACAGCCCCGCGATGGCGATGGTCGCGCCGACCAGGCCGATGTAGCCGAAGATCGGCTTGCGGCTGAAGACGGGGATCACCTCGGTGATGATGCCGAAGAACGGCAGCGCGATGATGTAGACCTCGGGATGGCCGAAGAACCAGAACAGGTGCTGCCAGAGCAGCGCTCCCCCGGTCTGCGGGTCATAGACGTGGGCGCCGAACCTGCGGCTGGCCTCCAGGGCGAGCAGCGCGGCGGACAGCACCGGGAAGGCCATCAGCACCAGCAGGCCGGTCAGCAGCACGTTCCAGGTGAAGATCGGCATGCGGAACATCGTCATTCCGGGGGCCCGCATGCAGATGATCGTGGTGATGAAGTTGACCGAGCCGAGAATCGTGCCGAGACCGGCCATCACCAGGCCCACGATCCACAGGTCGCCGCCGACCTGCGGGGAGTGAGGTGCCATGGAGAGCGGCGTGTACGACGTCCAGCCGAAGTCGGCGGCACCGCCGGTGGTGAGGAAGCCGAAGAGGACGATGATGCCGCCGAAGAGGAAGAGCCAGTAGCTCACCATGTTGAGCCGGGGAAACGCCACGTCGGGCGATCCGATCTGCAGCGGCATGATCACGTTGGCGAACCCGGCGAACAGCGGGGTCGCGAACAGCAGCAGCATGGCCCCGCCGTGCATGGTGAACATCTGGTTGTACCGCTCCTGGCTCACCACCTGCATGCCCGGCTGGATGAGCTCCGCCCGAATGATCATGGCCATGAGCCCGGCGAACATGAAGAAGACGAACGCGGTGATCATGTACAGGTAACCGATCACCTTGTGGTCGGTGCTGGTCAGCCAGTTCACGACCAGTGAGCCCGGCATCCGGTTGCGCGGCGCCAGCGGTGAGGTCAGCGGCTCCTCACTTGACTGCTCGGAGGTCGTCACAGCCCACCCCCTCGGAAACCGGCTCGTCCACGAACCGGCCCATCCTCGAACCGGCGCGGCATCCGATCCCCGCCGCCTTCCATCCCGCCATCCCCAGGAAAAGTCACTCCCACTCGCTCCCTTCCGCCATCTTGCCCGCGTGCTGACCTGGCGATTAATCGCCCCCATCCGGACCTCGCCGGCCCGGGTGGGCGGCACGGGACGCCCCGCCGTGCTTGACCCGGGAGTGAAAAGGGCACTCCGCTGGAATACGGAGCGTCGAAAGGAACACCTCATGACCCAGCGACAGCGAGTCGTCGTGATCGGAGGAGGGTTCGCGGGCTTCACCGCGGTTCGCACCCTTTCCAGGATGGCGAAGGGCGCGATCGAGATCGTCCTGATCAACCCGACCGACTACTTCCTCTACCTGCCGCTGCTGCCCGAGGTCGCGGCGGGGATCCTCGACCCGCGCAAGGTGGCGATCCCGCTGGCCGGAAACCACCCCGGCGTGCGGCATCTGCTCGCCACCGCGGACACCGTCGACATCGAGGCACGCCGCCTGAGGTGCACGGACGCCGAGGGCAACCCCCGCGAGCTGAGCTACGACCGCCTGGTGATCGCGGTCGGCAGCGTCAACAAGCTGCTCCCCATACCCGGTGTCGCCGAGCACGCCCACGGTTTCCGCAGCATCGCCGAGGCCCTCTACCTGCGCGACCACCTGATCCGCCAGATCGAACTGGCCGCCACCTCCTCCTCCCCCGAGGAGCGCAGGGCCCGGTGCACCTTCGTGGTCGTGGGCGCCGGGTACACCGGTACCGAGGTGGCGGCCCAGGGACAGTTGCTCACCCTCGACATCCTCAGGAGGCTGCCGGAGTTGCGTGACCAGCCGGTCCGCTGGATCCTCGCCGACGTCGCCCCGCGCATCCTCCCCGAACTCGACGAGCGCCTGTCGCGGACCGCGCACCGGACGCTGTCGGAGCGGGGCGTGGAGATCCGCACCGGTACGAGCGTGGCCGAGGCGACGGCGGACGGCGTCGAACTCTCCGACGGGGAGTTCGTGGCGACCCGGTCGCTGATCTGGTGCGTCGGCGTGCGCCCCGACCCGATGGTGGAGTCACTGGGGCTGCCGACCGAGAAGGGGCGACTGCTCGTCGACGAATACCTGCGGGTGCCGGGACACCCGGAGATCTACGCCTGCGGCGACGCGGCCGCGGTGCCGGACCTCACCCGCCCCGGCCGGTACACCGCGATGACCGCCCAGCACGCCGGCCGCCAGGGCAGACGTGCCGCCCGCAACATCGCCGCCTCGTACGGTCGCGGACGGCTCCGGCCGTACCGGCACAACGACCTGGGGTTCGCCGTCGACCTGGGCGGGGCCGCCGCCGCCGCGGACCCGCTGGGCGTTCCATTGTCCGGCTTGGCCGCCAAGGCGGTGACCCGGGGTTACCACCTGCTGGCCGTCCCGCACGGCCGGGCGCGCATCGCCGGGAGCTGGCTGCTGGACCTCGTGCTGCCTCGCCAGACCGTCCAGCTGGGCATGGTCAGCGGCGCGGAGGTCCCGCTCACCTCCACCACCCCCGAGCGTCCGCACGGAGTGAGCGCCCCGGAGCCCGAGCCGGCGAGGCGAGCCTGAGCGGATGAAGCGTAAAGGACGGCGAAATCTTCGGCCCTCTCGGCGATGCCGCACCGAAGCGGGGTAAGGGGCCGGGTATGGCAGAAATCGGTTACACGATGATGTGCGAGCAGACGCCCGCCAGGCAGTTGGTCGAGGACGTCGCCACGGCCGAGCGGGTCGGCTTCGACTACGCGGTCATCTCCGACCACTACTTCCCGTGGCTGGAGGAGATGGGGCACTCCCCGTACGCCTGGTCGGTGCTCGGCGCGGCCGCGCAGGCCACCGCGCGACTGCCCCTGATGACGTACGTGACCTGCCCGATCATGCGCTACCACCCGGCGGTGGTGGCGCAGAAGGCGGCGACCATGGGAGTGCTGAGCGAAGGCCGCTTCACGCTGGGGCTGGGCGCGGGGGAGAACCTCAACGAGCACGTGATCGGGGAGGGCTGGCCATCGGCCGACACCCGGCACCTGATGTTCAGGGAGGCCATACAGATCATCAGGGAGCTGTTCGAGGGCGAGTACGTCAACTATCGTGGCGAGTTCTTCGACGTCGACTCAGCCAAGCTGTTCGACCTGCCCGAGCAGCCCGTCCCGCTGGCGATCGCCGCCTCCGGCGGCCGTTCGGGGAACATCGCCGCCGAGTACGGGGACGCGCTGGTCGCGATCGATCCCGACGCGGACCTGGTGCGCGTGTTCGCCGACGCGGGTGGCGCGGGCAAGCCCGTCTACGGCCAGCTCGCGATCTGCTACGACCCCGACGTGGCGGCCGCCACGGAGCGGGCGCACCGGCTGTGGCGCTGGTCGGCGGCCGGCTGGAAGGTCATGGCCGAGCTCCCCGGGCCCGTCAACTTCGCCGCCGGCGCCCAGACCGTGCGGCCGGAGGACATCACGGCGAAGGTGCCGTGCGGTCCCGACGTGGACGCCGTGGTGGAGGCGGTGCGCGCCTACACCGACGCCGGTTTCACGCACGTCGCCCTGGTCCAGATCGGCCACGAGCACCAGGGCATGTTCTTCGACTGGTCCGAGAAGGAACTGCTTCCCGCCCTGAGCCGCCTCTAGTGGCTCCCGGCGGGAAACGGGCGAGATGGTCCGGGGGCCGGGTCCGCGCCGGCTCGGCTCCTCCCTTCGCGGAGAGCGACGGCCAGGCGGTTCCGCAGGAGCGCACAGGGAAGGTTCACCGGGTGAATGACGTGTGGGATCTGGCGGTCGTCGGCGGTGGGCCCGCGGGGGCGGCGGCCGCGCTGCGCGCGAGGCAGCTCCGGCCTGACACGCGGGTGCTCCTGCTCGATCGGGCCGACTTCCCCCGCGACAAGGCCTGCGGCGACGGCATCGCCGCCCACTGCCGTGACGAACTCGCCCTGCTGGGCATCCCCGACCTCATCGCCGACCACCGGCCGACGCGGCGCCTGGCGGTGGTCTCCCCCGGCGGCGCGCGTGTCTCGGCCACCTCCGCCCGGCCCAACCACGTCGTCCCCCGCCGGGTCTTCGACGCCCGCCTCGTCGACGCCGCCCGTGCCCGCGGTGTCGAGGTCCGCCGCCACCACGTCCGCTCGCTCGCCGTCCTCGACGACCGCATCGTCCTCGACGGCACCGTCACCGCCCGCGCCGTCGTCGCCGCCGACGGGGCCAACTCGACGATGCGGCGCCTCATCGGCGTCTCCCCCGCCCCCGACAGGCACACCGCGATCGCCGTACGCGGCTACGCCGACGTACCCGCCGACGACGACGTGCAGTCCATCTTCATGCAGCAGGACGGATGGCCCGCGTACGCGTGGTCGTTCCCCATCGGCGACGGCACCGCCAACATCGGCTTCGGGATGCTCCTGCCGAGGCTGCGCGCCACCGGCCTGCCGGGCCGCGAGGTGCTGCACGGCCGGCTCGCCGAACTGCTGCCCCAGCTGAGCGCCCACGACCTGCGCGCCCACCACCTGCCCCTGTCCCCGGGGCGGCCGAGGCCGGGCTCCGGGCGGGTGATGCTCGCCGGCGACGCCGCCGGTCTCATCAACCCGCTCACCGGCGAGGGCATCTACTACGCCCTGGTCTCCGGCCGCCTCGCCGGCGAGGCGGCCGTGCGGGCCGCCGCCGACCCGCTGCCCGCCTACCGGCGCGAGCTGAGGAAGGCACTCGGACGGCACCTGCGCACCACGGACGTGCTCGCCCTCGCCGCCCAGTCACCCGGCTTCATCGACGCGGCGATCGACACGGCCGCCCGCCGCAAGGAGGTGTTCGACCTGCTGGTCGACGTGGGCCTCGGCGCGGGCACCGTACCGCTCCCGCTGGCACTGGCCGTGGTCCGCCGCTGGATCGCGAGCGGCGTCCGACGGCGCTGAACACCGCGCACGCCCGCTCCCCGGGTGACGGCACGGCGGCTTCTCCCGGCCACCTGAGAACCACCGGTCAACGACGCCGATCCACGCCTCGTGGTCCTCATCGCGGTTACCTGAGAATCACCGAACGGCTCAGGTTGCGTGGACTGTCCGGGTCGAGACCGCGCGATCGGGACAACTCGACCGCCAGGCGCTGGGCTCTGACGAGGTCGGCCAGCGGGTCGAGTTCCGCGGCCGTGGTCAGGGCCCCGATGCGGGTCAGCTCCTCACGCAGTTCCTCCGGGCCGCCGAAGAACCACACCAGGCTGTTCCCGTCGGCGATGCTGATCGGCCCGTGCCGGTACTCCATCGCGGGGTACGCCTCCGCCCAGGCCAGCGCCGACTCCCTCAGCTTCAGTGCCGCCTCCTGGGCCAGGCCGTTGGTCCACCCGCTGCCGAGGAAGGTGAACTGCCGCCGCGAGAGCGCCCCTTCGGGGAGCGGTGCGGCGAGCGCGGCCTCGGCCTGCGCGGCCAGGTCCGCGGGAGCCTCCCCGAGGTGCGCGCGGAGCAGGGCGAGCCCGCTGGTGGCGAACCTGGTCTGCACCACGGAGCGCTCGTCGGCGAACTCCAGCGCGATCACCGTCTCCGCCAGGCCGGACACCGGGGTCGCGGGGTCGGCGGTGATGACGACGGTCGAGATCCCCGGGTCGGTCCTGGCGGCCGCGCCGAGGGCGTGCAACACCTCCGTCGTGGTCCCGGACCGGGTGATCGCCACCAGTCGGTCGTAGCGGCGTGCGGGCAGTTCGGAGGCGGCGAACGCGTCGGTCTCCCCCTGCCCCGACCGCTCGCGCAGGACCGCGTAGGACTGCGCCATGTAGAGCGAGGTCCCGCAGCCGATCACGGCGACCCGCTCGCCCGCCTCCGGCAGGCCCGCCGGGCTCGCCGCGCCCAGCTCCAGCGCCCGCCGCCAGCACTCGGGCTGGCTGGCGATCTCCCGCAGGACGTGTTCCATGCGCGCCTCCCCATCGATGCCTGTTCGTCTTCGCGGCATGCCGTGTTCGAGCGGGCTCGGCGCGCGCGGGCACGGCACGCCGGTGCCCGTGTCGCCCCCGCCGGGGCACCTTCACCGACCAGGGTGGATCATCGCATGCCGGTGAGGCCCCGAGGAAAGGGAGCGAGGAACGGCGGGACTCCGCCGTTCCTCGCGGGATCACCCGCCGGCGATCACCTTGTCCGAGCCCAGCGCCTCGGCGCGGGTCTTGAGGGTGGTACGGAGCGACGTGGCGTCGGCCTCGACCTTGGCGGTGTCGGCGCCCTCGTTCAGCCGGTAGGACTTCACGATGTCGTCGAGCAGCGTGGCGGCGGCTCCGCCTCCCAGGAGCTTCTGGTACAGGTTCCGGTACTGCTCCTCGTAGACCTTCTTGAAGGCGGGCGTCTTCAGGAACCTGTCCTTCAAGACGTGGCCCATCCGCGGCCCGCTCATCGGGCTGACCTGACGCGCGCCGCCCTCCTGGCCGGCACCGTCCTGACCGGCACCGTCCTGACCGGCACCGTCCTGTGGCTGCCCGCCTCGCGTCGGCTGAACCTGCGGCTGCCCGCTCCCGGTCGGCCGGGACTGGGACCGTGGGTCCTGGGCCGGCTGAGCCTGGGACCCCGCCTCCTGCGTCGGGCCGCCCCTGCCGAACCCCATGCCGATCGTGTCGTTCGGTCCCGCCGTGGCGTTGCCGTTGAAGGCGAAGTTGAGGTCCCAGGCGATGACGGTGAACTTCTTGTCGTCCAGGTCGTACCACAGGTAGTAGTTACGCCCGGGACCGCTCATGTCGTCGAAGTTGACCATCAGGTTCTGCAGGACGAGATAGCGGGCGAAGGACTCCACGTCCACCCGGTCGGCCAGCCCGGCGGCGAACTCCTCGTCGGAGGCCTGCTCCACCCACTTGACCAGGTCGATGATCGGCTGCAGGTCCTTACCTCCCACCTTGTTGACCTGTTTGAAGTCGGTGCCGTAGGCGGTCTGGTCCTCTCCCTTGTAGCTGAAGCCGCTTGAGGCGAGCGACTTGTACAGCACGCCGTCGCCGAGCCGCTCCGCGTATCCCTCGTCGAGATACTCCACCAGCAGACGTGGAGCCGAGGAGCGGCCGTTGACCGTGAACGAGCTGTAGGTGTACCGCTGGGTCGGCTCGCCGGCCGCGCCGACCAGCGAGATCGCCAGTGCCTCGTTCAGCAGGGTCGGGGACTGCCCGGTCGCGGGACGCACGGCCATCTGCGAGTGCCCCTGGTAACGGCGCCCGTCCACGAACTCGTCGAAGCTGATCAGCCAGGGCAGGTTCTCGGGTTCCTCCGCCTTGAGCGCGGTCATGGCACCGCCCGGACCCCGCCCCAGCCCGCCACCCTCCGCACCGCCGTCCGGCGGCTGGAAGCCCTCCGGCGGCTGGAAGCCCTCGGGAGGCTGGAAGTTCCCCGGGCGCCCGCCGCCGGGGCCGCCGCCCCGCTCCCCGGTGCGGGACTTGCCGTTCCAGGTGAGCCCCCTCAACGTGGAGTTGCCCTTCAGCCGGATGCCCACGCTCGGCAGGGTGGTCCCGTCGATGACCAGGTCGGCCTCGACGTACTTCTTCTCCCCCTCCTTGAAGTACTCCTCCAGCATGTCCCGGTAGGCCCCGTCCTTGAACGTGATCTGGACGCTGTGCGAGACCGCGGTGTCGAAGATGTCCTCGGTGCCCGCGATGTCCTGGGTGACCGTCCGCGCCGCGGCGACCTGCCCGGTGGTGACGTAGGGCCGGATCGTCCCGGTGCCGAAGCCCGCACCCACCACCAGCAGGAACACGGCGAAGACGGCGACCACCCTCCAGTGGTGCCGGAGCCTGACCGGAATCCGGTGCCGCAGCCGCGGCCGGTTCTTGGGAATGGTCATGGCCGCCTACAGGTCGGTCTGGTCGTACCCGGTCAGGACCGTGACCGGCTGGCCGCTGTTGCGCTCCCGCAGAGCCGCGATCAGGCTCGCGGGCTCGCCGCCCTTCTTGATCTTGACCGTGTACATCAGCTCGGTCAGCGCGCCACCGCGGATCGACTCCATGCTCACCAGTTCGAACTCGTCGGTGTGCCGGATCAGCACGTCCTGGATCGTGTGGGTGTAGTCCTCGTCCGAGGGCACCTGAACCTTGACCACCTGGCGCTGGACGTTCAGGTGGAACCAGTTGAAGCGATTCATGATCATGATGACCAGCGAGATCGCCACGGCGGCGACGGCGGCCAGGACGTAGAAGCGGGTACCCACGGCCATGCCGACGGCCATCACCAGGAAGATGAAACCGACGTCCCGGGTCTCCTTGATCGCGTTGCGGAACCGGACCACGGAGAGCGCGCCGACCAGCGCGAACGCGCGCGCGATGTTGGAACCGACGACCAGCATGATCAGCGAGATGATCATGCCGAGGATGACCAGCGTCTGGACGTAGGACTGGCTGTAGGAGACGTTGCGGTGCGTCGCCCGGTACACCCAGCCGATCATCACGCTGAGCACGAACGACAGCGACATCGCGATGGCGATGTCCATCACACTGAAGGTGCCGGACAGGTCCTGGAAATCGAAGTTCATGGGGGTTACGCCTCCATCAGGCGGAGTGGGGGTCATGGTCGGGGACGTGGAAGATCGACCGAGGGGCCCGCCCGAAGGCCTCCACGCTCTGGCAGTACTTGGAGACCCGCACCACCTGCAGGTTCCGTTCGGCGGTCAGATCGGTGAGCCAGTAGGGAACCCGCTCGTTCGCCTTGACCTCGATGATCGATTTGGTGGGCGGGACGATGAACCGGTTCTGGGCGTCGGCGCCGATGTGGAAGTCCCGGTCGCGGCCCCGTACGCGCTGGTCGAAGGTGACCCGGAGGCCGACGTCGGCGTCCCGGCCCACATAGGCGTGCCGCTGGTAGCCGGTCATCGCGGTGGCCCGCAGGTCGAGCCTGCAGACCAGGTCCAGAACCTCCTCGACGAAGGGCCGCTCCGCCTCGGTGTGCTCGACCGGCTCGCGCCCGTCGCACAACCGCAGCGCGTCGGCGTACGGCAGGCGGACCCGGCGCTTCTGGGTGACCCGGTTGACCCGCTGCTTGATCTCGACGAACACCGGCGTGTCCGCGGTGACCTTGAAACGGTCGCCGTAGTGCCTGATCCGCAGCTTGCGCCGGAACTTCAGGCCCTCGATCTTCTCCCAGTAGAAGCGGAGCCCGCGGGTGTCGTAGTAGACACTCCAGATGCCGTACCCCTCGTCCCCGCTGTGCGCGTCGCGGTCGAGCCGCCGCTCCATCTCGTCCCGGAGCCCGTCCACCAGACCGGTGTCGACCAGATACTTGATCTCGTAGCGGTTGAACGCGTGCAGCCGGCTCGGCGCACGTAGCGCGCGCCCGGCATCGGGCACCCGCCCGTCCCCGCCACCGTCCCCGGGATCCGCGGGGCCGTCCGCGATCGCGGACGACCTGCGAAGTCTGCGCAGCATGTTGCTCCATTCGAGAGAGCGTCGGCGGACATGTCATGGTGCGAACCCGGGAGCGACGTGTCCGAGCCCCAGGCGCGGGACGCTCCGGACACGCGCGTCCCGCGAGCGGCGGTCCGCACGGCTAGGCCGCCCGGCCGGAGTGCCCCGGACGGCGGCTCACGGATGTCGGGCCCGTCACCGGCGACCGGCGCCTTCGCCGCGACCGAACCGTTCATGACGTCGTTCTACGTGCCCTCGATGAGAGTCGTCTGAGAAGCATGTCAACTTCCATTCATCCGGCGGACGAACGGTGGTAACCCGTCGTTAAGCACGGACCACGAAAGGGGCCGGTCCTCTCCCCGTGACGGACACCCGGTCGCCATGTTTCATCTGGGGATTTCCATCTATCATCTAAAAACTTGTGACTCTAATTCACAATATGTTTCACTGTGTTACACCGCAGTAGCACCTCTTTACTTCCCCCATACCGAGGAGAGTGCGTTGAGTCAGCCCCCCAGTACCGAATTCACCGGAAACCCCGATGTCGTCAGGCTGTCGGCGAGCCTGCTCGACCGCCGGGACGGTGACTGCGGAGACTTCGCGGCGGTCAAGGCTCGCCCGAAACTGTGGCCGCGGGTCTCCGAAAGGCGCAGGTACGCGCCCTGGGAGACCTTTCCACTCGGCCTGGTGATGGGCGTGCTCGACGCTGTCGAGTTCGAGGGCACCCCGATCGACGAGGCTCTGCCGAGGGTCCTCGGAAACGCCCGCGACACCGTGCATCCGGGAGTCGCCAACTGGATCGAGCACGCCTGCCACACCTACCTGGAGGTCTCCGAGAGCCTGGCCGCCACACTCGCCTCCGAGGGGGTGGAGCTCCGGCCCGAGCACCGGCCGCGGATCGTCCAGGGTGGCCGGTCCCCCGCGGAGATGCGATCCCTCACCGTGTGGGGCCGGTGGTACGGCTCACCGGACGGTACGACGGTGGAGTTCCGGCGGATGCGCCTGCGCCGCCCCCTGGGCGGCACGGATGTTCCGTCCACCCAGGCGATGGCGTACGTGGCGGCGGTCGGCAAGCAGGTGACGGAGCCGTCGGAGCTGCATCGCGCCATCCCCGTCCCGGTGCGGCCCGTTCCCGCCCCCCGGCGAGTACGGGTGGTCGAGGTCGGGTTGACCACCGGCACGGAGCAGGTCCTTGTCGACACGGCGGATCTGGAGGGGATCCGCGGCGCCTACGCCTCGAACGTCAGACCCGCGACGGCCCGGCTGCTGGCCGGTGGCGGCCGGGCCCCGGGGCGGGACTGCGCCGAGTGCAAGGCACGGGCCTCCTGCGGGGACCTCGCGCACGCCCCCGGCCTGCTCGGCCTCGACGACCGGGGCACGCACCTGCGGACATGGTCGATCACGACGTCCCGCTACTACCAAGTCTGCCCGGCACAGGCTCACCTGCGAGAGCTCCGGCTGCCCGGCGACTGGGAGACGAGCCCGGCCGCCGAGCGCGGCCGGCACGCGCACGCGTGGCTTGAGGCCGCGCACACCCGTGGCAGGCCCTGCACCCTGGCGGACCTGCCGGAGTCAGGCGCCGATGACTGCTGCATCGCCGACGAGTTGATGGAGCGCCAGGAGTACCACCGGGCCCGGCCGTACCTGCTCCGGCATCTGGCGGTATGCCCGCTGCGCGGTCCGGGCGAGGTCACCGAGGTCAGACCCGAGCCGAAGGTCGCCGCGTACGACGCGCGGGCCGATGTGCTGGTGCTCGCCCACCCGGATCTCCTCCGCCGGGTGGACGGACGCCTCGTCTACCGCGAGCAGAAGACGTCGGCCGTGCCGCGCGGCATCACCGTGGGAAACGCGCTGGAGATGGTCCCCCAGCTCGCCCTGGCGGTCCGCCTGATCGCCGCCGGCGTCTTCGGGGACACCGACGGGCTGGTCGAGCTGGAGCAGCTCACCCCGGACTCCGCCGAGGTGCTCACCTTCGACGCGGCCGACCCGGCGACCGTCTCGACCGCCAGGGCGGTCGTCCTCGACCGGGTCCGGTCCTGGCACCGCGACGTCACCTTCCGTGCCGCCCCGGGAGCCTGGTGCCGGTTCTGCCCGGTGTCCCGCTGGTGCCCGGACGCCTCGGGTTCCGGCCTACCCGCGGTGGACGATCTCACCTTCGATCCCCTCACCGGGGAGGTCCTGGCGAGCCCCGGCCGGCTGGACGGTCACATCGAAGCGCTCGCGGCCATCCTCGCCGACCCCGAACCCGACGACGAACCTCCGTTCTGACCGGTCCCCGATCACTCCGCCGCAGGGGGGTGGTCGTGGTGGCGGAGGGTCACGATCGCGAGGACGGCGAGGCAGCGGTAGACGGCGGTGCCCAGGTGCGGCAGCGCGAGGTAGAGGACGCTGACGTCGATGGAGAGCAGCAGGCGATAGCCGCCAGGAGGACAAGGCCCACTACCGGCAAGGCCGGATCTGGGGCGCGGGCGGCCGCCGACCGGGCGCGGCCCAGGAGCCGTGGGCACGGGCGCCACGGACCTCAACGAGAACGGGCGGGACTCCGTGAAACCGGAGTCCCGCCCGTTTCGGCGCTCCAACCCCAGGTCAGACCCGAGTTCGGGCCGGCCTTACAGCGAGATGGGACGGAGGGCGAGACGGACACCCAGGTGGGCGTGCATGACGACCAGCCACACCCCGCTGACGTACACCGAGAAGGTGCCACCGCCAATGATGTCGGCCACTATGGACACCGGGAACCACATGCCGACCAGCAGCGGCAGCCACCGCAGCGCTCCCTGGTAGCGGGCCTTGACCGCGAGGATGATGCCCAGGACCAGCATGCCGATCTGGCTGAGCGGCCAGCAGGCGTCCATGATCATCAGCGGCAGCGGGAAATCCTCGTGCCTGGCGTAGCCGAAGGACAGCGCGTTGAGCAGGAACGCGCCGACGAACAGCACGAGCAGACCGGCCGGGACGATCCGGGCCCACCCGTCGCCGACGCCGCGGGTGGCCAGCACCGTCCAGACGAAGGCGAACATGCCCACGACGAACAGCATCCCGGTGATGGTGTCGAGGGTCTGGATGCCTTCCTTGATCTTTTCCCCGACGATGACGGTGCCGACCGCCCAGGAGACGGACCCGACGGCCAGGAGCAGTCCAGCGATCCGGATCCGCGCCGGGTTAGCGGTACGTTGGAGCGCGACGGGCTCGTTGGGATTGACATTGCTGGGCACGATGCGACTGGACATCGATGTTCCTCCGGGGCTTGTAGGTGGTGGTCACGATCCCGGACGTGTGTCCCGGGCGCCCAGGGAGCGCGGCCACCCGCGTAGACCCGAGTTGGCCCGGCATGACCCGGGCCAGGTGTCCCGGATCGGCGGGGACATCGCTCCCATGCACGCCGGGCGGGCTGTGTGACACCGTGAGCGGTCATGTTCGCGGAGAGACGCGGCGGTGAGCATCTCCACGAAACGGCCGAGCAGACCGACTGGGGGTTGCGTCCACGGAGGGGGCTCAGCCGCCCCCACCTCGTCGGACAGTGCGACCTTGTCAGCCGCCCCCAGGAGCCGGCGGCCGCCCTTCACTCACCCTTGCGAGCACCCTTGCGAGGGAACCGCCCGCACGAGGCCGAGAACACGCCGGTCACCGGCCAAGGCCGGCCTCGCGGGCCTGGATGATGGCCTGGGCTCGGTCGGCGACCTGAAGCTTGGCGAAAACGTTGGACACGTTGTTACGTACCGTCTTGGGCGCCAGCGACAGCCGCTCGGCGATCATCCGATTGGACAGGCCGGCCGCGATCAGGTCGAGTATCTCCCGTTCCCGGCCGGTGAGCTGGGGGAATGCCCCCTCTCGGGCCGGACGGGCCACAGCCAGCCGGGCGAAGTAGCGCGTCACCCGCCCCGCGAGCGTCGGCCCGAAGATCACCTCCCCGCTGGCCACCGCCGTGATGGCGCGCAGGATCTCCGCCTGCTCAGCCCCCTTGAGCAGGTAGCCGCGAGCGCCGGCGAGCATGGCGGCGAAGACACTCTCGTCGTCCTCGTGCATCGTGAGCACCAGCACGTGCGTATCCGGGCAGGTGGCGACGATCCGCTCGGTGGCCTGCACGCCGTCCATCCTGGGCATCCGCAGATCCATCACCACGACCTGGGGACGCAGCCGGACGGCCTCGGCGACGGCCTTCTCCCCGTCCGCGACCGTGCCCACCACCTCGGCCTGGCCGGTCGAGGCGAGCATCATGCACAGACCGTCCCGGTACACGGGATGATCGTCGGCGATCAGTACGCGCGGCGTCACGAGGAGGTCACCGCCCCGGCGGGCAGGACGGCGTGGACCCGGGTTCCGCCGCCGCGGCCGACCCCGACCGCGCACTGGCCGCCCAACTCCTCCGCGCGCTCACGCATGCCGACCAAGCCCACCCCGACCACGGCACCCGGCAGGACCCCGCGCCCGTCATCGGTCACCTCGACCTCCAACTTGTTCCCCGCCACGGCGACGCGCACGTGGCAGGTGTCCGCGCCCGCGTGCCGGGCGACGTTGGTCAGAGCCTCGCAGACGATCCGGTACGCCGCCACCTCGCTCGCGGCGGACAACTCCGCCAGGTCCCCCTCCGTCTCCACCCGCACGGCGAGCCCGCCGTTACGGAACCGGGCGGCCTCCTGCCGCAGCGCGCCGGCCAAGCCGAACTGATCCAGAGCCGGCGGCCGCAGATCGTGCACGACCCGCCGCACGTCCCCCAGCATCGTGGCAAGATCCTTTCTCACCTGGTCCAGCGCCTCCCGGGCGGCACCGGGATCCCGGCCGAGCAGGTTGTGCGCCGCCTCCACCTTCAGCGCGGCGGCGGCCAGCGTGGGCCCCAGCCCGTCGTGCAGGTCCCGGCGCAGCCTGCGCCGCTCCTCGGCCACGCCGGTGACCAGACGCTCGCGGCTGTGCTGCAGTTCCTCGGTCAGCGCGGTCGCCCGCACGGCTGCGGCAGCCTGCCGTACCACGTCGGCCAGCAGTCGCTGGTCGGATTCGACCGGCCACGCACTCGCGCGCAGTACCAGGACAAGCCGCCCGATCGACGCGTCACGGTAGGCGAACGGCAGCACCACGACGTCCTCGCGAGGCATGCCGTGTTCCACCACGACGGTCTTCCCGTCCGCTCGGTCCAGCTCGACCCGCACGTACGGCGAACGGAACGCCGCCGACACCGCTTTCGCCACCTGCAGCAACAGCTCCTCCGGCCGCACGGACTCCTCAAGCCTCCGGGCAAGGGCCGAGACCACCTCGTACGGCTCCGTCCGCCCCATCAACACCCGGTTCACCCGCCGCCGGACCCGCTCCCGTAGCGGCGCGTAGACCATCCCGACCAGGACCGCCGCCAGAACCGCCGCCACCGGCTCGTCGATGATCGCCCCCAGCCCCACGAAGACCGGCACGTCGATCGCCACGACGGCGACCGCGAGCCCGCCGTACAGGAGGGTCCAGCCGAGCACCGGGTCGATGTCATAGAGCCGGTACCGGCTCACCGCCACCATGACCGCCGCTGCGAGCACCACCAGGGAGACGACGAACGACAGGTCCTGCGGCAACCCGTCCAGCAGGGCGGAAGCCAGGATCAGTATCACGTTCAGCAGCGCCGCCATCAGCATCCAGCGAAGCTGCGCCCGCCGAACGCCCGCCGAACCCCGGAACCGCCAGGCGAAGGCCACCACCGCCACCAGCAGGCTCACCACCAGCAGCGCCGGCGCCGTCACCAGTGCCGAGCGCCACACCGCATCCGGAAGTGACGGGAACGGCGGATCAAGTCCCGGCCAGTTCATGCCCGGCGACTCGATCCGCCACGGGACGGTGAGGAACAGCACGACCGTCAGGCCCGTAGTGCCCAGCGACAGCCACGCGGCCCAGCGCCACCTCGGTGACGGCAGCCGCCCATCAGGAAAGAACAGCAGCACCAGCAGCGGAAACAGGTTCAACAGCGGCCCCAGCCGCGCCCCCGCGTAGACCGCGGCCGGGGTCAGCGGCAGCACGCCACCGTGACGGGTCAGCGACAGCACCGCGTACGCGGCGGCCAGGCCGTTCACGGCGGCGACGACGCCTCCGGCGATGAGCAGCCAGGTCATGAGGTGGCGGGGCAGGCGCACCGCCAGCACGGTCCCGGCGATCGTGAAGGCCACGCCGGGCACCGTCGAGGACCACACCGCCCAGTTCAGTGGCTCGGGCCGCGTCACCGTCCCGGTCACCACGTCAAGCCAGGTGGCGGCCCCGTAGGCCACGACGCACAGCGCGGCGAGAACCGCCGCCCCAACCGCCAGGCGCCGGTCCACGGCAGAGGCACCACCGACTGTGGAGACAGCATGGCCACCGGAGGCGTGCCCCGGCGGGACCTGGACGCAGCCGGCGAGGGAAGGGTCGGGCACATCGCCCAGAGTGCCATATAGCGCCCAGCCATGCAGGGGTGACATCCCGGCCGGGACCCGCGTCCTGCCTGGAGTGGACACAGCCGGGCCTGCCGATGGTTCGCCCCATCACGCGGAACTACACCACTTGCCGGATTTCTTTACCTTCCACCGTCACGAGACGGCGAGACCGGAATCCGGCCCGATCAAGCAGACAGCCAGGCCGGACCCTGTCCGACCTGGCTGTTGAGAAGTGCCCCCTGCAAGATTCGAACTTGCGCTCCCGGCTCCGGAGGCCGGTGCTCTATCCCCTGAGCTAAGGGGGCCAACGCGTCATTACATTACCAGCATCCTGGGGTTGACCGACACTCACTTCGGGGAGCGAGCGATCTTCGGGGAGAGCTCGGGGACGGAGGATCATCCGGCGGGCCGGCTCGGAGAGGGGCGGACGGCGCCCCGGTAGCGGGAGAGGTGGTAGGCCGAGGCGGCGAAGTCGGTCGTCCTGACGACGTCACCGGCCCCCGGGGCGTGGACCATGACGCCGTCCTTCACGTAGACGCCCACGTGGGTGGGGTCTTTGACACCTCCGCCGAAGAAGACCAGGTCTCCCGCTCGGAGCTGCGAGAACGGCACCCGGCGGCCCTGCCTGAACTGGGCTCCGGTGTAGTGGGGGAGCCTGGCCCCGGCCCTGGACCAGGCGTGCAGGGCGAGCCCTGAGCAGTCGAAGCCCCCACCGGTCGGGCCGGCGCTCGAACCGCCGCCCCAGACGTACGGCCTGCCGACCTGGCGGAGCGCCGCGACCGCTGCGATCTGTCCCCGCGAGGGCGCGCCGCGTCCACCCGAGACCGCCGCCTGCCCGCGTGCGGACGCCGCCCGCCCCCTGGATGGGGCTTTCCGGCCGAGTGAGGGCGCCGCCCATCCGCCGGATGGCGTTTCCCACCCGCGTGGGGGGCGCTGTGACCGCTCGGCGAGCGCTCGCGAGGGCTCCGGCCGGGAGGAGACCCGAGGAGCCCTCCGCTTCGCCGAGGGGGCGGAGGCGGAACCCGAACCGACAGGAGGATCCACCGAAGCACCGGCGAGGGGACCCGTGCCGGTCCTGGCAGGGGAATCCGGAGGGGTGACGAGCCGTCGGACGCGGCGGGGGTGGTCGCCTCCCTGAGGGCTGTCGCTTCCCGGCCGTTCGTCATGCTCACCCTGGGAGCCCTGGGAGCCCTGGGAGCCCTGGGAGCCCTGGGAGTAGGCCGTCAGGCCGCCGTCAGGACTTCGAGGGGCGCCCGTCCACTCACCGTCCTCGTCCGCGAGGTCCACCGGCCGGTCGCCGTCCATGCCCGGGAGGACGGTGCCGGGCAGTGCCGGTGCGGGGCGGCCCCTCAAGGCTCCCGTGTCCTGGAGAACGGGGCGCCGGGTCTCGCAGGCGGAGGTGAGGACGGTGCGGATCTCCTCCGGCAGCCAGCGCGGGGCGGCCGTGGAGAGCAGGCCGGCCCAGATGTCGCAGGCTTCCGGGGAGAGGCGGGGCGCGGGGAGTTGGAGGCTCCCCGCGAGGGTCGCCGAGAGGATGGAGACGGTGACGAGTGCGGTGATCACGCACGCCCTCCTTGGGCTCGCTGAAGGATCGAGGCCCCAGGATCGGCGGGAGAGGGTGACCCCCAAGGAGCCGAACAGGATTCTGTGGAAAACCTGTCGCCTGTGGACAACTGTGCGTACACATCCGCGGAAACCCGCGCGGGGACGGGAAAGAGGAGTTAGCCTCACGCCGTGGGAGAGGTTCTGGGCAGAGTTCTGGTAGTGGATGACGACGACGTCATCCGGCAGCTCATCGCGGTCAACCTGACCCTGGAGGGGTTCCAGGTCGACACGGCCTCCGACGGGCAGGACTGCCTGGACCGGGTGCTGGACGTGATGCCCGACGTCATCACGCTGGACGTCATGATGCCCAGACTGGACGGCTGGATGACCGCCACCAGGCTGCGGGGCGACAAGGGGACCAGGCATATCAAGGTGGTCCTGATCACCGCGCGGGCGCAGGAGGACGACAAGCGGCGGGGCCTCGGGATCGGAGTCGACGCCTACCTGACGAAACCCTTCGACCCCGCCGAGCTGATCCAGGTCGTCCGCGATCTGGCCCTGACCGCGCGCAGCGGTTAGAGCAGGTCCTGACCGGGCGGGACGGAACGGGCCCCGATCACGCGAATCCGGCCACGACGGGTCGTGGTCGCACTGCCGATCGGAACGAGCCCGGCCCGGCGACCACGGTGGCTGGGTGAGTCAGAGCAGGCCGTCCCTGCGGGCCACCGCGGCGGCCTGGGTGCGGGATGAGACGCCCAGCTTGGCGAGAATGTTGGAGACGTGCACGCTCACCGTCTTCTGCGCGATGAACAGCCGCTCGCCGATCTCGCGGTTGGGCAGCCCCTCGGCCACCAGGGCGAGCACCTCCTGCTCACGAGCCGTGAGCAGGGCCGACGACGCGGAGACGAAGCGCGCCCTGCGGCCCAGCTCGGCCAGGGCCGTGACGAGCGGCCTGGCGCGCAGTGACTCGGCGGCCTCGACGGCGAGTTCCCATTCCTTCAGGGCGGCGGCGCGCTCGCCCGCGGCGAGCAGCGCCTCGGCCAGCCGCCACCGCGAGCGCGCGACCTCGTAGACGAATCCGAAGTCGAACGCCTCGACCACCGCGCGCCACGCCGCGACGTCGAGGCGGCCGTGCGCCCGGTGCCACTCGGCCTCGGCCCTGGCCAGCCAGGCCAGCCCTTCGGGGCCCATCGACCCCCGGCGTACGGTGCCGGGCCCGACCTCGGCGGGCACCCTGGCCCGTTCCAGCAGGGCGTCGGCCCCGTCGGCGCGTCCCAGGTCCGCCAGCGCCCACAGGGCGATGCTGCTGAGCCGGATCACGGCCGGGTCGTCGGGAGCATGGGCGTCGAGTCCCCCGAGGGCGTGTTCGAGCGCGCTCTCCGGGTCGCCGCGCCACAGCGCGTGCTCGGCCGCCAGGCCGCGGCCCATGGAGGTGATCGTGACGTCGGCGGGCCAGAAGGGCTCCAGCCAGGACAGGCGCTCCTCGACCCTGGGCAGCCCCCTGGCCACCTCGACGAAGAGCGCGAAGGACGACAGCAGCGCCTCGGCCGGGGTGCCGACGCGGACGCCGAACCCGGAGGCGACCTGCTCCGCCTGGTCCCACTCTCCCGCGACGTAGTGGATCAGAAGCCGCAGGAAGCGCAGGTCGGTGCCGAAGGTGCTCCAGTTGAGCCCGGTCTCCTGCGCCAGCCGGAGCCCCCGGTCGGTGGTGACCGCCGCCTCGGCCAGGTCTCCGTTCTCGTACTGCAGGCGGGCCTGGTTGAAGATGGCCCGCAGATCGATGGCGAGGTTGCCCGAGCTCTCCGCGGTGGCGCAGGCGAGCAGTTCCTTGGACCTGGAGATGTCGCCGGCGAGGGCCGCGAGAGTCGCGAGGGTGATCAGCGCGCTGGTCTCCGCGTCGGTGGCGCCGCTCGTGCGGGCCGTCTCCAGGGCTCGGACCGCCAGCGCCTCGACCTCGTCGTGCCGCTCGGTCCAGTAGAGCGAGCGGGCGTAGGTCGCGAGCGCGCGGGCGAGCACCGGCCCCTCCGGCGCCGCCTCGACCGCCGCGTGCGCGGCGGCGATCGCACCCTCGACGTCCTCGGTGTCGATGAGGGCGTACGCGAGCCGCTCGTTGATCTCCGCCGAGGGCGGGAGGCGCCGGAGCTGGGAGATCGCCCGGTGGTTGTCGCCGCTGTCGGCCGCCGCGTCGGCACTGCGCCTGGCGAGGCCGACGTGGTCGATCCCGGCCAGTCGCTCGGCGTCCGGGACCCGGTCCCAGAGCCCGAGCGCCCGGTCGAAATGGCGGTGCGCCTCGGCCGGGGCGCCCAGCCGCTCGGCCCTCCGCCCGGCCTCCACCGACGCCGCCAGCGCCCCCGGCAGGTCGTGGCCCGCCAGGTAGTGGTGGGCGAGTTCGGCCGCGGAACCACCTCGGGCGGTCAGCAGGCGGGCGAACTCGGCGTGCGTCCTGATCCGCTCGCCGGGCAGCAGGTCGGTGTAGACGACCTCCTGCAGGAGCGCGTGCCGGAAGGCGTAGCCGTACTCCCCGTCGAGGCGGAGCAGGCCGCGCGAGACGATCTCCCGCATGGCCTCGTCGAAGGCCAGGTCGTCGAGGCCGGAGGCCTGCTGGAGCAGGTCGTGGTCGGCTCGGCGGCCCGCAACGGCCGCGCTGCGGAGCACCCCCTGCGCGGGGTCGGAGAGCAGTTCCGCGCGGGAGAGCAGCAGGCCGGCCAGACCGTCGGGCATCGAGCAGCCGGCGGATACCGCGTCCAGCAGCTCCTGGGCGTAGAAGGGGTTGCCCTCGGCCCGGTCGACCACCTCCCGCATCACGCGGGCGTCGGTGCCGCCGAGCATGGCCAGATAGTCGGTCATCTCGTGCGGGTCGAGGGGTTCCAGCTCCACGGACGTCACCGAGGGGAGCCGCTTGAGCTCGGCGAGGACCCGGCGCAGCGGATGGCGGCGGTGCAGGTCGTCGGTGCGGTAGGTGCCGACGAGGCAGACGGCCTCGGTCTGCAGCATCCGGCTGAGGAAGACCAGCAGGTCACGGGTGGACTGGTCGGCCCAGTGCAGGTCTTCGAGCACCAGCAGCACCGGCCGGACGCCCAGGAAGCCGAGCATCGAGCCGAAGAGCTGCTGCTGCGTCAGGCCCGATGTGCTCTCCCTGCCCGGGTCGGTGCCGCCGGGCAGCAGCCTGCCGAGAACCGGCCGCGCGTCGAGTTCAGCGCGCAGTTCCCCGCGCACGGAGCGCAGCGCGTCGGCGAGCGGGAGGTACGGAAGAGCGTCGCCGAGTTCGGCGCACTGCCCGACGAGCACGGCGAACCCGGCGGCCTCGGCCCGCTCTGCCAGCTCGGTGACCATCCGGGTCTTGCCGATGCCCGCGTCACCTCCCAGCAAGGCGACTCCGGCCTGCCCCGCCGCGGCGGCGTCGAGCACGACGGTCAGCCGGCTGAGTTCTGTCGCCCGCCCAATAAGAACGTTTTGCACGCTTTCCTCCCCCCGTCGGCGAGTATCGCACGTGACACCGACCGGAACGGATGGCCGACGTCGCATCGGCTCGGGGATCGCCCGAGACCTCTCGTATGGGGCACCGGCGGAGCCGATTCCGGCCGGCTCCGCACCGCGGTCGCCATCGCGTCGCCGTCGCGTCGGCGTCGCGTCGCCGTCGCGTCGGCGCCGGGATCGATCGCCCGGCCGGAACGCCCCACAAGGCACCGGCGAGGCCGGTTCCGGCCGACGCGGGGACCCGATTGGTACCCCGCGAGGCCCGCGCATTGGCCCTGACGACGGAGAACCGGGCGACCCTAAGGTCGGAGCATGGTCTCCCCGTCCACATTGCTGATCTTCTCGGCCGCGTCACTGGCACTGGTCCTGGTGCCGGGCCCGAACCACATCTACATCATCACCCGCGCCGTCTCGCAGGGCCGCGCCGCCGGTGTGGCGAGCGCGTTCGGCGTGGAGGTCGGCACGCTGGTGCACATCGCCGCGGCGGCGGCCGGTCTCTCGTACGTGATCGCACAGTCCGCGACCCTGTTCAACGTGATCAAGTGGGCCGGTGTGGCCTACCTGGTCTACCTGGGTGTCCGGGCGCTGACGAGCAGGCAGGAGCTCGCAGCCCGGGAGACGGCCCGGCAACCACTGCGGGCGATCTTCCTTGAGGGCGTGGTCGTCAACCTGCTCAATCCCAAGGTCATCCTCTTCTTCCTGGCGTTCCTGCCGCAGTTCGTGGAACCGGAGGCGGGTGCGGTACCGCTGCAGATCGCCATCCTGGGCACGACCCTGCTGGTCCTGGGCCTGTTCTCCGACCTGATCTACGCGATGACCGCGGGTCTCCTCGGCAGCCGGCTGAGGATCAGGTCGACCCTGCTCGGCCACTTCAGCGGGGTCGTCTACCTCGTCCTCGGCGTCGCGACCGCGCTCTCCGGCCGCTCCGTCTGAACCTACGAAGTCTGGACGTACGAACCCAGCTGGTCGCACAGGTCCCCCGCCAGGCGGGCCAGCGGTCCGGGGGCCGCCAGCACGCCCAGGTGCCCCCGGTGGGGGATCAGGATCAGGCGCCCGTTCCGGCAGGCCCGGAGAAAGTCGCGCTCGTTCGCCCGGAACGGGTCCCGGGCGCCGTTGACCAGCCAGACGCGTCCCGGGTAGGCGGCCAGCGCCGCGAGCTGGTCGTGGCCGGTGACGGCCTCGACGACCTGGGGCATCACCTCGCAGGAGAGCCCACCCGCCACCATCGCCTCTCCGACGGGACCCGGCAGGAGGCGGCGGAGGCCGTAGGAGCTGATCCGGTTCGCGAGCGAGGGGTTCCTGGCGGCGAGCGAGGCGGCGAACCGGTAGGTTCCGGCCGCCGCCGGGCCACGGGCCGTACATCCCATCGCCATCAGCCCCGCCACCCGTCCGGGGAAGCGCTCGGCGGTGGCGATGCCGACGTACCCGCCGAGCGAGAGACCGGCCACCAGTGCCCTGCCGCCCAGCGCGTCGACGGCGTCGGCGACCGCCGACGTCGCCGCGTCCATGGTGAACGGCTCACCGGAGCGGGTGCCGTGGCCGGGCAGGTCGACCGCCATCGCGGGGCGGTCGAGGTGGGAGATGACGGGGCCCCACATGGTCGCGCTGAGCCGGATGCCGTGAACGAAAACGACGGGGAGCATGAGGTCTCCAGTTCGAAGAGGTGTCCCGATTAAAACACAACGCACCGTTGCGTTGCTATGGTTGGACGTATGGCACCCCGTAAGGAACAGCAGATCTTCCAGGCGACGCTCGAACTGCTCGCGGCCAAAGGCTACGAGGGCCTGACCGTGGAGGGGGTGGCCGAGCGGTCTGGGGTCAACAAGACCACGATCTACCGCTGGTGGCCGTCGAAGGCGGCGCTGCTGGCCGCCGCCCTGGTCGAGGCCGACCTGCTCGCGATGGAGCCGCCGGACACCGGCGACCTCAGAGGGGATCTGGAGGCCCTGGTCGAAGGGGTGGCCGCGCTGCTCACCCGTCCTCCGGCCTCCGACGTCGCGGTGGCCGCCCTCGGCGCTGCCGTCCACCACCCCGAGCTGGCGGAGGCGACCCGGCACTTCTTCGCCGACCGGTTCGCGCGGGAGGCGGCCGTCTTCGAGCGCGCGCGGCGGCGCGGCGAGCTGTCCGCCGAGGCCGACCCCATGCTGATCGTGGACCTGCTCGCCGGAGCGGTCTGGCTGCGCGTGGTCTTCCGCGCCCTCCCCCTCGACGACGACTTCGCCGCCCGGGCCGTGAGCGCCGTCCTGGACGGCTCCCTCGCCCGGTGAGGTCAGGTGAGGGTCAGGCGGAGAGCGCGCCCGGGATTCGGTCCAGGATCGGGTAGGGCATGAGCCCGTACGCGTAGAAGTCGACCGCGTCCGCCCCCGAGGCCCGCACGGCGCGGACCTTGGCCGCGAGGCGCTCGGCCGAGTCGGTGTCGGGGAGGCCCGGCCGGAGGACGACCCGCAGTTCCCTGTCCTTGCCCGTCGAGCGGCGGTAGGCGACCACGTCGTCCGCCACCCTGCCCGCGTCGCGGGCGTAGGCGAGCACGCCGAGCGAGGGCACCAGGTCGCCGAGGGCGACCAGGTCGACGCCGAGTTGCCAGGAGTCGTGCGCGGCGAGCCCCGGCGAGGGCAGACCGTCGCGGTAGCCCTTGACGGAGCCGGTGGCGTCCAGGAAGACCAGTCGTGAGCCCTCGGCGGAGACGGCGGCGGAGACGTCGGAGACCAGCGAGGTCACCACCTCGGAGCGGGCCCGCGCGTAGGCGACCACCTCGGGACCCGCGTACGCGGTCAGTGCCGCGCGGGTCACCTCGCCCTGGACGGGCGGGGCGCCGTCCAGAACGGCCCCCACGATCCTGGTGCACTCCTCACGTGCCACCTCGGCGTTGACCCCCAGGCCGGCCGCTCCGCGCATGCAGAAGTCACAGAAGCAGAGACCGAGCAGGAACGCGTCCATCGGCCCGAGCGGGACGAAGCCGCACTCGTGGTGGCCGAGGCCGAACGTCGAGAAGTGCAGCGCCTCGGCCACCACGCTGTCGACGCCCTGCCTGGCCACCGCCCTGCCCAGCGCGACCGCGTACCGCCTGACGTCGGGGTGGGAGGGGCACAGGTCCGCGGGCGAACTCCGGTCACCGAAGCAGTTGCGTACCGTCACGTCCGGATTGGCCAGGCCGAGCGTGGTGTTCTGCAGGAAGACGGTCCAGCCGTGCAGCGCGAGTCCCCGCTCGGCGGTGGCCAGGCGGAGCGCGGCCAGCGGCTCCTCTTCCGCGCCCTCCTGGACCGGCGGGACCAGCCGCAGCTCGCCGAACAGGTCGGCGGGCGGTGTGAAGTGCGCGCCGTCGCTGCGGAGCGTCACCCGGGATCGGCCGTGCGGGGTGACGTCGCGGGCGCGGCGGTATGCCGCGGCCACGGTCATCCCCGTCAGGCCGTATCCGGTGATCCGGTCAAGGACCGCCTCCATGCCCTCCCCGCGTACGTCCTCGACGTAGACGTATAGCGAGCTGTCCAAGCCGCCGCCCTCCCATGAAGTCGGTCAGACTCTAACGCGGCTTGTAGGCCACGAAGTCGATCTCGACAAGGATGTCCATCAGGTCGGAGCCGACGGTCGTGCGGACGGGATAGGGGCGGGTGAAATAGGACTTGTACGCCTCGTTGTAGGCGGCGAAGTCACGCTTGAGGTGCTGCAGGTGCACCGTCGACTTCACCACGTCGTCGAAGCCGAGGCCGTGCGCCGCGAGGATGGCGCCGAGGTTGCGCATCACCTGATGCGTCTGCTCGGCCACCTCGGTCCCGACGACCTCTCCGGTCTCGGGGCTCAGCGGCCCCATGCCCGAGGTGTAGACGAAATCGCCGACCACGAGGCCCTGCGAGTACGCCCCCACGGGCGCCGCGCCCTCGTCGGTACGCAGCTCCTGCTTGCCGCTCATCTCGCCACTCCTCAAAAGGGGAAAAAGGGGGATCAGAAGAAGGTGTTTATCAGATCGACGACGACGTACTCCTCGTCGACCACCGGCATGACCCGCCACTTGTCGAAGGCGGTGCACGGGTGGGAGATGCCGAACGACACCAGGTCTCCCGGCTTCACCGGCGATCCCGGCGCCAGTTCCAGGATCGTGTGCTGGTCCTGAACCTTGAGCACCGTCGCGCCCGCGACGGCTCCGCGCGGGATCGGCAGCCCCTCGTCGAAGGGGGCGTCGCGCTTGCCGAATCCGACCACGGCCAGACCGGGCTCGGGAACGCTCAGCACGTGTGCCCAGATCTCCAGCGCGGCGCGCAGTTCCCCGTCCATCCGGGTGTACGGGGTGCGCTCGCGGTAGTAGCCGTCGTCGTGGGAGACGTAGGCGCCGCTGCGCAGCATGACCCTTGCCCGGCAGGTGGCGAGCTCACGGCCGATCACGTCGAACCACTGGCTGCCGCCCACGGACAGGATCGGGTCGCGCACCCGCAGGTGCTCCAGCGCCTCCAGCAGCCGGTGCAGGTAGGCCCGCACCTCGCCGGCGGAGCCCAGCGAACCCTCGTACCCGGCGACGCCGGCCAGTTGCACGCCCTCGGCCGCCTGCGCCGCCGAGGCGACCTCCAGCAGCTCGGCGAGAGTACGGCTGCCGCCCCGGCCGCCCTCGTGGCCCAGCTCCGCCAGGACCCGGAACGGTCTGGCCCCGGCGTGCCGGGAGAGCGTCTCGACCCCGGCGGGCGAGTCGACGAAGCAGAGGAACTCGAACGCGGGGTCCTCCGCCAGTTGCGCGGCGAGCGCGTCCAGGCCCGCGGGGTCGAAGACCTGGTTGGCGAGGACGATCCTTGCGACTCCGAACTCGCGCAGGGTGAGCGCCTGGCTGGGGGTGGCGACGGTCATCCCCCACGCGCCCGCCTCCAGCTGCGCCCTGACGAGCTCCGGCGACATGGTGGTCTTGGCGTGCGGGGCGAAGATCAGCCCGTACGCCCCGGTGAAGGCGGCGAGCGTCGCGATGTTGTGTTCCAGTGCGCTCGCGTGGGCCACCATCACCGGGAAGGTGAACGCCCCACCGAACAGCGAGGCCCCCAGCGCCCCCTCGGGATCCACGATCCCCTTCACGTCCCGGCCCTTCCTGTGGTCACCTATGCGGATTTAGCGGGCCATCTGCCGTTGAATCCGGGCGTGGGAGATCACATCCCCGTTGGTCGCCCTGAGGACCCTATCCTCCTGGCGCCCTCTCCGGTGCCGTGTTGTCAGAGCCGCAACTCGTCAGGGCCGCGGCTTTTCAGGGCTGCGGCTTTCAGGGGCACGGCTTTCAGGGGCGCAGCGCCCTGCCGGGGGTGGCGCCGGTGAGCCGGCCTCCGGCGAGGACCGGGACCCCGGAGACGAGGACGTCGTCGATCCCGGTGGCCGGGGTGCGCGGAGCGGCGTAGGTGGCCAGGTCTGCGACCGCTCCCGCGTCGAGGACGACCAGGTCGGCGACCTGTCCTGGGCGGACGAGCCCGCGCCCGTCGAGGCCGAAGCGGCGTGCCGGGTGCGAGGCGAGGTGGACCGCCGCCTGCTCCAGGGTCCAGTCCCCGGTCTGGCGGACGTGGTGGCCGAGCATCCTGGCGAACGCCCCGTAGCCTCGGGGGTGGGGGTGGCCGCCCACGTAGATGCCGTCGGAGCCGCCGGTGTGCGCCGGGTGGCGCAGGATCGCACGGACCGACGCCTCCCCCTCGGGACCCTCGTCGGGGCGGGCCACCACGCATCCGGCCTCCAGCCGGGTGTCGATCAGGATCCGGCGGCAGAACTCTCCCGCCTCCAGCCCCGCCTCGTCGGCGGCCTCGGGCAACGTCAGGCCCTCGGCCCACTCGGCACCCGGCACGTGGGAGAGGGTGACCCTCGGCCAGAGCCGCTCGTCCCACTCGATCCGTTCGGACTCCAGCGTCTCCATCGCCCGGTCGACGTCGGCGGCCGGGACCCACGAAGGCAGCGCGACCATCGCCAGGATGGTGCTGCCCCGCAGGTAGGGGTAGGTGTCGAAGGTGACGTCCAGCCCCCGGAGCCGGGCCTCGTCGACCAGCGGCAGGAGGGTCGCGGCCGGGCCATGGTAGTGCGAGACGTGCACCGCGACGCCCGAGCGCCGGGCGATGTCGGTCGCCTCGGCCATCCCCTCCGGGGCCGCCGCCCCGTACCCGCGCATGTGCGTCACGTACGGCAGGCGGCCGAGCGGCGCGCAGAGCGCGGCGAGCTCGGCGGCGTCGGCGTAGCGGCCGGGGGCGTACTCCAACCCGGTGGAGAGGCCGGCCGCCCCCTCGGCCAGGCCGCGCTCGACGCGGTCCAGCATCGCGGCCAGTTCGTCGGCGGAGGCGGCCCGTTCGGCGGCGCCCATCACGTCGTACCGGATCGTGCCGTGCGGCAGCAGGTAGGCGGTGTTCAACGCGGTCGCCCGGTCGTAGCCGTCGAGCAGTTCCCCGAGGCCGATCGGCCCGTCGGCCGAAGGGTGGACCCCGTTGACCGCCGCGAAGTAGCGGGTGGCGTAGGCGAAGGTCTGCGGGGTGGTGGAGGGTGCGAAGGAGAGCCCGTCCTGGCCGAGGACGAAGGTGGTCACCCCCTGCCGGAGCGCGGCGAACTGCACCTCCTTGTCGAGGACGAGCGCGTCGCCGTGCGCGTGGCAGTCCACCAGGCCGGGCATGACATGGCGCCCGGCGGCCTCGACCACCGTGGTGGCCGCCGCCGCGTCCAGGCGGCCCACCGCTGCGATCCGGTCACCGGTGACGCCGACGTCGGCCCGGCAGGCCGGGGCGCCGGTGCCGTCGAGCACCCAGCCATCCCTGATCAACACATCAAACGACATGCCCGGATTCAATCACCGGGAAGGTGTTCGAGGCACCCGACACCTGTCTGCGTTCTCCCTGGATTTCCCCCGCATCACACGCAACCGGGAATTTGGGCCCCCTGTCCTCTTGACCGTGAGGTGTCATGGATGGTGGCATCTTTTCCTAGTTAGGAATCTTTCCTAACTAGATGATCGCAGAGAGGGCACCCCCTGTGCATGCGAGACCGCGTCTCCAACGCCCCTCGACCGTCCTCGTCCTGGCACTGGCGTCGGCACTGATCGCATCGGTGTTCGTGCTGGCGGCCCCGCCCGGCTTCACCGCCGACTCCCTGCTGTCCCAGGGCCGTCCGGCCACCTCGTCCTCCAACGAGGACGCCACGTTCCTCCCCTCGGCCGCCTTCGACGGCAACACCGGCACTCGCTGGGCCTCCGCCGAGGGCCACGATCCCGAGTGGCTCCGCGTCGACCTCGGCGCCTCCGCCACGATCTCCCGGGTCAAGCTGACCTGGGAGGCCGCGTACGGCAAGTCGTACCGGATCGAGACCTCTCCCGACGGCAACGCCTGGACCTCCGTCTACTCCACCACCTCCGGCGACGGCGGCGTCGACGACCTGACCCTGTCCGGCACCGGCCGCTACGTGCGGATGTACGGCACCGCGCGCGGCACCGTCTACGGCTACTCGCTGTACGAGATGGAGGTCTACGGCAGCACCGGTGGCACCACCCCGAGTCCCACCCCGACGGTCACTCCCGGTGGCCCCGGCGTGCCGTTCGGCTCGCACACGATCCCCTACGCGGCCGGGATGCTGCGCCCCAGCGGCGCCCAGGCCACGCTCGACCAGAAGGTGATCGACTACTACCAGCGCTGGAAGGCCGCCTTCGTCAAGCAGAACTGCGGCAACGGCTGGTACCAGATCATCTCCCCCGACGCCGACCACCCGTACGTGGCCGAGGCGCAGGGCTACGGCATGGTCATCACCGCCACGATGGCCGGGGCCGACCCGGACGCGAAGAAGATCTTCGACGGCCTGGTGAAGTACGTGCTGGCCCACCCGTCGTCGATCACCCCCGGTCTGCTCGCCGCCGAGCAGAACACCGCCTGCCAGAGCGTCAACGGCGGCGACTCGGCCACCGACGGCGACCTGGACGTGGCCTACGGCCTGCTCCTGGCCGACCGGCAGTGGGGCAGCACGGGCACCTACAACTACAAGCAGCTCGCGATCAACCACATCAACGCGATCAAGGCCGGTGAGGTCAACCCGACCACCAAGCTGATGAAGCTCGGCGACTGGAGCAGCTCGGGCGACCAGTACTACTGGATCAGCCGCTCCTCGGACTGGATGATCGACCACTTCAGGGCGTTCCGCAAGGCCACCGGTGACACGACCTGGGACACCGTCCGCACCAACCACCAGAACCTGATCGCGTCCCAGCAGTCGACCTACGCGCCGAGCACCGGCCTGCTGGCCGACTTCGTGGTCAACACCAACACCAGCCCGAAGCCCGCTCCGGGCGAGGTCCTGGAGAGCCCCGACGACGGCAAGTACGGGTGGAACGCCTGCCGGGACCCGTGGCGGATCGGCAACGACGCGGTGACCAGCGGAAACGCCCAGTCCCTGGCCGCCGCGCGCAAGCTCAACACCTGGATCAAGAGCAAGACCGGCGGCAACCCGAACAACATCGCCCTCGGCTACGCCCTCAACGGCACCCAGATCGCCGGCGGCAGCGCCCCGGCCTTCTTCGCCCCGTTCGCGGTGGCGGCGATGACCGACTCCGGCAGCCAGGCCTGGCTGGACGCCCTGTGGACCAAGATGCTCAACACCCCGTTCACCGCGAGTGACTACTACTCGACCAGCATCCAGCTCCAAGTCATGATCACCGTAACCGGCAACCACTGGGTGCCCTGACCCTCACCTGACCCGACGCGGCCCCTGCCTTCCGGCGGGGGCCGCGCCTTCTCCTTACCTCGACTCCCGGCCGTGGGCGGGGCGTACGGGGGGCCAGCTGAAGATCAGGCGACCGGAGGTGATCGATGATGGTCCGCAGGGCATTGTGGAGATTGACGAAAACGCTGTCCGTGGTCGACGCCCCGGCGATGGCGTTGCCGATCCGCACCTGCCTCGTCGCGGCACGTGTCTGCTGCGCCGCGAAACCAACGGCCACCACGGCTACCGAGGGTGAAAGCGGCGTTACCCGTGATCATATCTCTGACCTAGGAGGGCAGATATTTTCCGGGTAACGCCGACCTTTGATCACCAGTACATGGAACCGGTGACCGCTGCCCCTCGTTGATCATATGGAAATGCCCCCCGAGATACGAGGGAATTTGTCCCCAAGCATTCTCCGGCCGTTGTGCACGATCCTCGCGGCCTTTCTGCTGACCGGTTGCGCGTTCGATTATCCGGTGCCCTTCCCCACGGAGGCGATCTCTGAGGATCCGGAGGACATCATGGAGCTGGAGGCCCCGGAGGACATCGAGGAACTGGAGGAGGATCCATCGTACATAGTGATCTGCGTCAGGAAGCGAACACGGATTCGCGTCGCCTATCGCCCGTGTGACGACGCTGAATCCGGCTTTGCCTGGTATTTCACGCCGATAGAGGTAAAAGTTCCGGCCACCGGCAGGAAGGCGAGGGGCGGCTCCTTCAGAGACCCGGGCTACGAGGGCAGCCGTGCCCGCGCCCGTGGAGGCCTCGGCTTTGAGGCGGCCCTCCTCCACAAGGACCGGGTCGAGGTGTGCGTGAAGCAGAGTACGCGCATCAGGACGGCAGACAGTAGGTGTGACGACTTCGAAGAAGGTTTCGCCTGGTACCGCATTCCCCTCGACGGCTACGTTCCCGCGCTGGGGAAGAAGGCCCATGGGGGCTCTTTCTACTCCACCGGTACGCAGGAGCTTCGGGCGAGCGAGAAGGGCGGTGCCGCGGCCAAGGCCGTCATCGAACCCAACAAGCCGAACAACGTCACACCCACGAAGAGACCTCGCTGCACTTGGACGATCAACGGAAGGTGCGCCGGTTCGAGCACTGTTCACGGAAAACCGCACGTGGCCCGGCGCGGGCCGCGTGCGGAGTCGGCGGGCCTTGTCACGTGGACTGCAGGTGTCCCCTGAACCGGTAGGAGAACCCCTTGCCGGCGGGTGAGGAAGCGTCGATCTCCTGATAGCCGCCCGTGGCGGTCACCGGGATGCGCAGCAGCAGATCGTCGCCGATGAGGTCGTCCTCCCACACCTCGATGGTGAACGAGCCTCCGGCGACGGTGGTCTGGCTCTTGTACGATCCGGCGGCGCGCTCTGTGGAGCCGGCGGTGCATACCGAATACTTCCAGACCCAGCAGGTTCCGGCCTTGGTGTCGACCTCGCCGCCGTCGGTGGGCCAGCCGATGTATTCGGTGCCGTTCTGACCTATGATCCGCACCCGGATCTCGTCCTCGCCGCTCTCCTCCAGGTCGAAGGCCTGGAGCGAGCCGAACACGATCTCAAGGAGGGGTCCGGCGGCGGCCGTATCGGCGCCGGGATTGCTGGGCTCGGCGGCCTGGGCCGGAGACGCAAGGGCGGCGACGAGTGTCAGCCCGGCGGCCAGAGTGCCGACCCTGGACAGGATGTTGTTCATGTGCTCCTCGTTTCCCGTTGACAGGCGGGCTCCAGGCGGAAATCGAGCCTGTGCTGGTAGCCGTTCACGTCGACCTGACGTTCGCCATACAGCCTGTCGGGGGTGTCTTGCCGATGGCTTGGAGCCTGCTGGTGGTGAAGAACGGCGGTTCAGACCGGATTACTGCCGCGATCCGGGTCAGCGCCATATGAGGGAGTAATAGGCCCAGTAAGCGAGCAATGCCATCAGAAGCAAGCTGGAGACAAATACCCCCAACGCGATTCCAAAGAAGCTGCCGCCCATCCCCTGGAATCTCAACAAGGCCCCGACAAGCGCCCCGGCCACAGGCAGTCCAACCAAGATGAGCACCTGAACGAGCAGTTGCCGCAGGCCGAATTCATTTACCTCGATCACCACATGGCGGATCGGCATTACCATAAAGATCGCGCCCAGCAAGACGAGCACGAAGGCGATGGGCTTGTAATTCCGCTCATTCGGGTCCGACTTTCCGGAAACCGCCTCACTCAACCCACCACCAGCCCTCGCCGAGATCATATGTTGGGCCTCCGATGTCGCCTTCCGCAGTTTGAATGATCGTCTGAGAGTCGGCCTTTCCCGGTATGTAGGCGAACCCCTCACCGGATTCGGCACGCCACTTGTCAACGAAAACCGGGAAATAAAGACCGCACTCTTGGGCTTGCGCGTCTCCCTCTATCGACAGGTATTCCATCCACGAGGGGATCTCCAGCGGCCGGCCGCTCTCATAGGAGGAGGCGAGGTTGGCGAATGTCTCATGGTGCAGCCGGAGCCAGCTCTCCAGATAAACCACTTTCCAGTCTGTCGTCCAGATCAGCGCACCCAAGATCGGGGTGATCACCAGCACCGCCATCGAGCGTCCATACGCTTTGACGGCCAGGTAGGAAGTCACCCCGGCGAAGGACCACAGCAGCGACCACAACCAGCCCCACACAAGCAGCAGCACATAAAGCAGAGGAGCCTCCAGAAACAGCGGTATTCGAAGGTAGGAAACGAGCGCCAAAAGAATCCAGCCGGCCGCCGCCAGCAAGGAGAGCAGCCACGATTTCTGCATAGCAGGGGGAATCGGCACCGAAAAAGTATGGCGACATCTCCGCACCGCTCGCCATGCCTTGCTCGACGTCTCTACCAAAGCTGCACAATCTCCGCACAAGCTTCCGCCGACGATCCAGATGAAAAGCACCGGCCTCCGAGTTCACCTGACGAACCGTGAGCAACTGAGCGCACCGGGATAAAGCAGCAGACGGTGGCGCGCTTCGAAGCGGACGGAACGATGCCGACCATCCTGATGCCGGAGCGGCTCGCGAAGGCTCTGGAAATGCGGTTGCCGCACGAGACGAGCTGACTCACCGCAACAGGAGTGGCTTCCCGATCACTGCCCGCCGCCATGGAACGCGGCTGTGATCCGGTCGTCCCGAAGAGACAGCATCGGCGCGACGGAAGATGGATTTTTGTGATCTGGGTGACGGGGCGCCTACCCGGCGTACAACATTCACCTGCGGTGGATCGACCGGCAAGCTCTCCTGACGCTCCACCTCCGAACCCGGTTCGTATGACAACAACAGGGTAATCTGTATGACAGGGAAGGTCGTGGATGAGCAAGCCACTCCCGATCATCGAACTGCCGTTGGATTGGGACGAGTGGAACATCGACCATGCACAGCGGCATGGCATCTCGCGAGAGGAGATCGAGCAGGTCGTCCGCAACCTGCCTGACGTGCGCCAGTCACGCAAGGACGGGAAACCGATCCCTGATCACTATCTCCTGATGGGAGTTACCGATGCGGGGCGGTGTGTCACCGTGGTCGTCCTCTACCCCGTCACCAGGAAGCGTGACTGGGGTGTGTACGAACTGGAAATCGCACGACCGGTTACCGCATACGACACACCAAAGAAGGGCTGAGCATGACTGAGAACGAACCGACCGCGCGGGACATCGCCGCGATGGACGAGGCTGAACGCGCCCAGTGGTTCTACGACAACCGCGAGCAGGTCGCCGAAGAATCCACACCTGCCGTTCTTGACCGAGTCGTATCAGTACGGGTCAGCCCCGATGACCTCGGCCTGCTGACCGAGGCCGCGGCGGCAGCGGGCATGAAACTGAGCGCCTGGTTGCGCAAGGTGGGGTTGGAAGCCGCAGCGATGGCATCTGCCGCCCCGCCTGCGGCAGTGCTGTCGGGCGAGGAGACGCGGCAGCTCCAGGATTCGGTTCTGAACATCGTGGAACTACTGGAGCGTAGTGGCATCAAGCTTGAGACGGCAGCGGGCGAACGCGACCAGTCGCTGGTTCTGAAGTCACTACGCCGTACGCGAAAGAAGAAGATCAAGACTGGAAAGTAGTCCGCGCTCAACGTCAGTGTCGTAGCCAGTCCGCAGGTCAGCTGCCGAAGAAGTCACACAGGGAGGCGGCGACCTCTGCGGGGGCCTCCTCCGCCATGTGGTGCCCGGAGTCGATCCCGTGGCCACGTACGTCGCCGGCCCAGTGCTCCCAGATCTTCACCGGGTCGCCGTACAGGTCTTCGAGGTCGTCTCGTAGCGACCACAGGACCAGGGTGGGGCACCGCAGCCGCACGCCGGCGGCCCGGTCGGCTTCTTCGTGACGCCTGTCGATCGTGAGATCGGCCCGATAGTCCTCCAGCATGGCCCGCACCACGGCGGGGTTCCTGGTGGCCTCGCGCCACTCGTCGTGGTTCGCCTGGCCCATGCTCCGCAGGTCACCGCGATACCAGCTGTCCGGGTCGGCGTTGATGACGCGCTCGGGTATGTCCGGCTGGGCGAAGAAGAACCAGTGCCACCACTGGGTCGCGAACCTCTCGGTGATGCGGGACAGGTGCTCGCTGATCGGCAGGAGTCCATGAACGCCACCTGGGAGACCGCGTCGTGGTGATCGAGAGCGAGGCGCAACGCGACCGCGCCCCCGCGGTCGTGCCCGGCGAGTGCGAACCGGCCGTGCCCCAGAGAACCCATCACCGCCACCGCGTCGTTCGCGACGGCGCGCTTGGAGTACCCGGCGTGGTCGGCCGTGGGTGCCGGACCGCGCGAACGACCGTACCCCCGCAGGTCGGGGCAGACGACCGTGAAGCCGCGCTCGACGAGTCGGGGCGCGACGCGATGCCAGGTCGCGGAAGTCCGAGGATGACCGTGCTGCAACAACAGCACCGGCGGGCCCCTCCCGCCATAGCGGACGAAAATGGATGCCTCTCCGACGTGAATCGGATCGGTTTCGAAGTCCTCGAACATCGCCCCAACATCTCCCATGAACAATGCCTGCCATCGGCATTCGGCCGCTCAGCAGCGAGCGGAGCCGTTTAGGACGAGTGCCCGCATTCGGTGCCCTTAAGAGTTCGATGAGGTCAGCGAGGATTCGGGAACCCGCCGCGACTGGTTTCCCTGGTCACTCTGCCCTGCCCGCCGCTGTGAAACACGGTCAGGATCCGGTCGGCGAGGCATTCCCCTGACGCGGCAAGGACACCGCACGTAGCCTGAGGCGGTCAGGACCATTACGGATACGTGCGGGACCTGCTCATGCGCGACGACAGTACGAACACCCCAGCCGCCGAAGAAGGCATCGGGCGGCGGATCGCTCAGGCGCGCAAGCTGCGCGGCCTGACGCAGCAGCAGCTCGCTGACCGGGTGCCCTGTTCAAAGAGCCTGATCGCCCAAGTCGAACGGGGACACAAACCGGCCACCCAGGCACTCATCACCGCCGTGGCGCGGACCCTGCGGATCGGACTCAGTGAGTTGACCGGTCAGCCGTACCGTGATCCTGGTACGCGAGAGGACCGGATTCACGAGTGCGTCCCGCGGATCCGGCGGGCGCTTCTGTCATGGGACCTCCCCGACGAGGACATCCCTCCGCCCTCGACAGAGCAGCTCCGTACGGACGTGCGGCGCGCGTCCGTGCTGGGCAGGCAGGCCCGGTACACCCAACTCGGGGAGATGCTTCCGGGTCTGCTGGAGGAGCTGACACGAGCCGTCCACGCCAGCGAGGGAGCCCGGCGTGACGAACTCTTCGGGCTGCTCTCCGAGGCGTACACCGGGGTGACCGCGATCGCCTACATGCTGGGCTATTTCGACCTGCGCGGCCTCGCTATGGATCGCGTGGCATGGGCGGCCCAGGCGTCACAGGATCCGTTGCGTGTCGCCCGCACGCAGTGGCAACGTTCGACACTGTTCCTGGCCACGGCCGCCTATGACAAGGGCCTGATCCTCCTGGATCGGGTACGACGAGACGTCGGCGAGGATCTCGGTCGGCTGAACGCCGCCGAGCTGAGCGTGTACGGCGCGGCTCATCTTCGATCCGCGATCTTCGCCTCCCGCGCGGCTGACCGGCAGAGGGCATTCGAACACATCGAGCACGCACGCGAGGCTGCCCGCCTCCTGGGCCGGGACGAGAACCACTACGGCCTCGAATTCGGCCCCTCCAACGTGGTCATGCACGAGGTCGCCGCAGCCGTGGAGATGTACGACGGCGGCGAAGCGATCCGCCGCGCCCAACATGCGGCGTTCCCGCCGTCAGTCGCATCGGTCCGGCTCGGCCATCACTACATTGATCTGGCGCGCGGCTGGCTCTACCACGGCGACCGCCAGAAGGCCCTGGAGACGCTGCTCGCCGCCCGCCGGGTCGCCCCTCAACAGACCCGCAACCATCCGATGGTCCGCGAGACCGTCCGGATGCTCGTCAACCTGGAACGCCGACGCCCCCGAAGCCTCAGCGGCTTCGCGAACTGGCTCGGCCTACCGTAGCGGATCCGAGTTTCACGAACTCGTGATACTTCACCGTCTCCCGTGACGGCCACGCTGTCTGCATGCGTCGAGACACGGAACCACCGCACACGTCGGATGCCGGGCAGAGCCCCGCCCTCCGCACCGGGCGAACGGCCTCCTGTGTCCTGCCTCGCGCCGCACACACCCCGTCTTCGTACCGGCCCGCCCAGCCCGTACGGCGTACCCCTCCACATCCTTCCTTGCCCCATGAAGCGGGCCCGCCCATCGCTGCGAACGATCGGACGGGCCCGTGACCGGATGGAGGTCCAATCAGTGAACGATGCCAAATCCACCGGCCCCGAGTCGACCATTCCCGGCTGGCGGTTGATCCTCAGTGATGCCGGACGGCTGTGGGCCAGCAGGGAGCAGCCCTTCTGCGCCCTCGGGTTCCACGCCGGGGCCGAGCGGACGGTCGACGCCGACAGCCTGGAGGCGCTGCGGGCCGAGACCGAGCGACAGGAGACCATCGCGCGACAGGCACGGCGGCGGGCCGCCGGACAGGTGGTCTCGTGATCCGCCGCTGCCTGGCCGCCGCGCGCGGCCGCCACCGCGACGGCCAGACCGTCGCCCCGGTCCCGCACTACACCTGGGACCACGAGGCCCGCGCCGAGGCCGCGATGTTGCAGATCACCTGGCCCGGCTGGGCCGTGCTCTACGGCACCGGCAGCCGCCTCTTCCACGCCATCGCCACCTGGCCCACCCCCGAACCGCTGCTGCTGTGCGACCGGACCATCGACGGACTGAAGGCGCAGATGCGCGAGGCCGAGACGACCTCGCTCCTGCAGCGTTGGGCACTCACCTCCACCTCGGCCACCATCGGCCACTTCTGAACGGGCACGGCGGCCCCGAGCCGCCGTGCCACCGGTCGCGTACCGCACGGGGATGAAACGTGGCAGTCGAAGACGCAGACGGGACCGCCCGTCCAGCCCGCGTCGTCCGGACAAAGGAGCCCCCCATGACTGAGCACGAACCAACCGCGCAGGACATAGCCGCGATGGACGAGGCGGAACGCGCCCAGTGGTTCTATGACAATCGCGAGCAAGTGGCCGAAGAGTCCACACCTGTCATCTTTGACGGGTGTGGCGCGCCCAGCCTTCGTCGAGGAGTCGGAACCCTGCATCGATGGTTGATTCTGGATCTGCCTCGTGGGTGGCGCTGAGCTGGATCTGCAGGGCGAAGCGGACGTAGAAGCGGATCTCGTCGTTCGGCTCCGTGAGCCCGAACTCCTTGGTGATCGCGGCAACCAGGGCGCCCTCATGGCGGAACCACATCTTCTCCGCGTAATCGACAAGGGCCGGCGTCTCTTCCATGAGGGTGAGGATCTGGCGTTGGGGCCCGGACCTCATCGCGGCGATCTCGGAGAGGTAGTGCGCCTTCAGCGCGTCGGAGATCGTAGTCCCCGGCGCCCGGCCGCTTACCGCGGCCACGAGGCGCTCATGCCGTTCGTCCTCGTCGCTGAAGACAAGCGCCTCCTTCTGCGGGAAATGCGTGAAGACCGTCTTGGGTGAGACGTCCGCCTTGTCCGCGATCTCGCGAACGCTGACCCCGTCGAAACCGCGCTCCAGAAAGAGCGCCGTTGCCGCCTCCAGGATCGCCGCCCGCGTTGCCGCCTTCTTGCGCTCACGCCGTCCCACGGCCGTTCCATCAACCATGGCCAGATCCTACTAGTGCCGAACTCCAACTACATTGACGGTAAAAGTAGTCTCGATATACTAAGTGTGTGAGTGAAGTTAAGTCGGCGGCTGGGGCCCCGATGCTGCACCGACCCCGGCGCCCAGCGCCGACACCAGAAAGGACCATGACCATGGCCGGCAACATCAACTCGCTCTCGAACCTCGAACGAAACGAACCCGTGAACGACGCAGAGCCTGAAGCGCTCGTCCCCGACGCGCGTCGGCCTTCGCAGCGCCGAACCGCGGGAGTACTGCTCATCGCCGGGCCGGTGATCTTCTTGCTCGCCGAGTTCATCGCCGCCGCGGCATGGACAGATCCGCCCTACAGCTACACGTATCACTTCATCAGCAATCTCGGAGTCCACGGGCCCTCGACACTGTTCGGGCAGTACATGTATTCACCACTGGCATGGGTGATGAACACCGGCTTCTTCCTGTTCGGGATCACAATCCTGGCCGGTGTGGCCGTGCTGCGCGGTCTGCTGGGTTGGCACCGCTGGGCAGCGCTTGTGCCTGCGACGCTGCTGGCCGCCGGCGGCGTCCTGCTGGGATTGTTCCCCGGATCCGGCGAGGCGATGAACGACGGCACCGGCGACTTCCATGCCTTGGGCGCCTTGGCAGGCTTCGTCGGCGCTAACGTACTGGCCATCGTGCTCGGGAGCATGCACCGACGCGTCGGACTCTCTCTGAAACTCGGGCGAACGCTGGTCACGGTCGGCGTGATCGGTCTGGTTTCGATGGTGGCCTACTTCGCCGACCTCATTTCCGGGGCCAACGTCCTCGTCGGCCTCATCGAACGCGGCGCCGTCCATCCGTTCCTGCTCGGCCTCAGCTGCGCGGGAGTTTCAATCGGGCGTAGCTCTTCCTCAGTGACGTGATCTCAGCCGAGTTCCGGTAGGTGGTCGTGCTCGAAATGCGTGAGGACAAGCGCGGCGCGAGCGATGTCACCGACTACGCCGGGGCCGGCGGCGACCCGAGCCTCGTGCAAATCAGGTGCTTGATCCCTTCGGCGCTGTAGCGGTAGGCCGTGGCGCGAGGGACACGGTGATCGCAGCCGGGTTTGGGGATGTCGTGCTCGCTCCGGAACCAGCGCAGGATCAGCACCGCCTGCCAGAACGGCGTCAGGGCACGGCCGCCTCGGGGAGTCCCGAGGCGGCGACGTTCGGGGTCACTCAGTCCTGGTTGGGGATCTCCAGGCGGGAGAGGGTCTGCGAGCAGGAGGCGTTCCTGATCGCCGGTCGCCGGGCCAGGAGTTCCCGCGCCTCGCGGCGGGCCAGGTTCCAGCCGTTCCAGGGGTCTGGTCCGGCCAGGTCGTTGGCCGCGATCACGTCCAGCAGGACGCAGCTGCGGGACGGTTCCGGCAACCGGTCCAGTGCGGGGACCGCCTCGGCGCCGAGGTCGCCCAGGTATTCGAGATCGATCCGGTTCACGCCCCGTACCGCGATCTGGGTCTCCGCGACCCGCAGGTCGGGGTTCCACGCCGCGAACGCCAGCAGCGAGGCGCTCGTCATCAGCACCAGGGTCCTGGGCAGCCAGCGCGCGTGCCCGCGCCTGGTGAGCCGGGCCGCGCCCGCCATGAGGACCAGCGCGAAGACCCCGCCCAGCCACCAGATGGTCGCCACCACCGAGGCCCGCAGCCGGGAGAGCCCGTAGACCTCGGTGTACAGGTCCAGGCGGTGCAGCGCGGAGAAGAGGATCACCAGGGTCAGCACGCAGAGCAGGCCGAGCAGGCCGGCCATCAGCCACCGGTCGAAGCCCTTGAGATCCAGCGTCCCCGAGGCGACCGCGACGATCGCCAGCACGAAAACGCTGACGACGACGAGCTGGAAGAACCCCGAACGCGCGTACTCGGCGTAGGTCAGCCCGGTGGCTGAGGCCACCCACCGGGTGGTGCCGAACAGCACGGTGAGCTGCATCCCCACGAACGTGGCGAACAGCAGGTTGAGCGCCGTCAGCGGGGTCACCCAGAGAGCGCGGCCGGCCGTGATCTTCAGGTCGGGGGCCTTCGGCTCGGCCACCGGCCGCAGGCCGACCAGCACCGCGGAGGCCACCACGACCGCGAAGACCACGAAGAGCAGGATCCGCAGCGGCAGCGACTCGGCCCAGTCCTGCGCGCTGAACAGCTGCTCGACGGCCTCGGCGAAGACCGCGTCCGCCGAGGCGAACAGCGCCCCGAACACCGCCAGCAGCACGACGGTCAGCCCGCCCCCCAGCAGCAGGGGGACCATCTTCCTGATGTTCGTGAGACCCTTCAGCCGCGCGCCGAGGAACCACGGCACCGGCAGCAGGCCGAGAAGCACCGACGCGCCTCCCCTGAGCACCCCGAACCAGCCGCGCCCGGCCCCCGACAGAGCGAGCGCGGCCAGCAGGAACCCGGCCAGCAGGACCATCCCGACCAGCCAGTCGGCGTCCCTGAACAGCACCGTCGCGACCAGCCCGTAGGCGATCGCCCCCATCCCGGCCGACCACGGGGTGATCCTGCCGCGCACCGCCGGAATCGCCGCCGCCCCCATGGCCGCGGAGACCAGCACGAGCCCGAGCCCCGCCCTGCTGTACGGCACCGCGATCGCGGCGAGCAGCCCGACGGCGACGGAGACCGGCAGCACCCACCGAGGGGTGTCCGGCAGGTCGGGCCGGGGGAAGAGGGGCGGCGCCTCGTACCCGCCGGGGCCTCCGGGGCTTCCCTGTGGCCGAACAGCCGGTCGGTACTCCTCCCGGACCGGCGCGAACCCCCCCGGGGCTCCCACCGGTTGCGCCGCTCTCCCCTTCTCCTGGACCTCCGGTACGGTGACGCGCTGCGCGAGGGGTCCCCGCGCGGGGGGCCGCTCCGGGAGCGGTTCGCCGGCGGGCCAGGTCTCGTTGGTGGGCGTGGTGGCGCCGATGACCGTGCCGACGAACGCACCGATCGTGGAGAGAACAGCGCCGACGAAAGCGGCCAGCAGGACGTCGAAGACCGCGAGGCCGAGGCCCGCGATCACCGCGCAGACCAGTCCGGCGACACCTCCGAGGAAGAGTCCGAGGAACGCCCCGGGCCAGTTCCGCACCACGACCTGCTCCCGGCGCGCATCCCCGGGCCGCCTGTCCCGGACGAGGACCGGCCGGGGGGGAAACGGCTGCGCGGGCGGAGGGGGTGGCCCGATGGGCGCTTCGGAGTCCGTGGGGGCGGACACCATCCGGGGTCCGGGCTCCCCGGCGGTGACCTCCCGTCGAGGAGCACCGGTCGCGGTCGGCCCGGAGGCCCCGGCCGGTTCGCCGGAACCGGAGTCGATCCCGGCGGCCTCGCGAGGATCCGGCTGCCGATCATCCCCTGAGATCTCGTGAGGTTCCCGAGCACTCCCGGTGACCTCGTGACGCTCGCCGATCCCCGTTCGCGTACCGCTCACGTGCGGGACGGAAGGCGTGGACGCGGTGAGATCTTCGGGGACCTTCTCCGGGACGGAAGGCGTCGAGACGGCGGGATCCACAGGGACCTCGTGCACAGTGGACGGGGCGGGCACCGGATCCGTACGAGTCGTGCTCACAGGGGCCTTGTCCGGGGCGGAAAGCGCGGAGGCACCGGAGGGCACCGAGGTCCCGGGATCCACAGGGACCTTGCCCGGGACGGCGCCGTTCACCTCCGGGGAATTCACCTCCGAGGAATTCACCCCGGAGGAGGAAGGCTCCTTGGCGGGCGAGGACGGGGTGGTCATCTCAATCCTTTCCGGGAGGTCGGTCACGATGTGGCAGCCGGGACCGTCCGCTACGTGGATGGAGCCGCCGTGCAGCTCGACGATCTCCTTGGTGATGGCCAGGCCCAGCCCGGCGCCGCCGTCGTCGGCGGCCCGTCCGGCGTCCAGGCGGGAGAAGCGCTCGAACGCCCGCGCCCGGTCCTCGGCCGCGATCCCCGGCCCCTGGTCGCTCACCCGGAGCCGGACGCCCTCTCCCCCGGCCGCCGCCGCCAGCACCACGGTCCCGCCGTCGGGACTGTGCCGCACCGCGTTGTCCAGCAGGTTGGCGAGGACCTGCGCGAGCAGGTCGGGGTCGGCGCGCACGCTCAGCCCTTCCGGAACCTCGCAGCGGGCCGTCACGCCCTCCCTGGCCAGTACGGCCTCCCGGAGGGCCTGCTCGCAGAGCGGGCGCAGCTCGACGTCCTCACGCTCGATCAGCCGGGCACCCGACTCCAGCCGGGACAGGTCGAGCAGTTGCGCGACCAGCCGGCCCAGCCGCTCGGTCTGGGCGAGCGCGGTGCCGAGGGTGACGGGATCGGGCTCCGAGACCCCGTCGACCACGTTCTCCAGTACCGCCCGGAGCGCGGTGATCGGCGTGCGGAGCTCGTGGCTGACGTTGGCCACCAGATCCCGCCGCTGCCGGTCCACCTCGCCCAGGTCGGCGGCCATCGCGTTGAAGGCCCGGGCGAGCTCGCCGACCTCGTCACGGGAGGTCGCGGTGACCCGCAGGCCGTACCGGCCCTTGGCGATGGTCTGCGCGGCGGCGGCCATCTCGCGGAGCGGTTTGGTCATCCCCCGCGCGAGCAGCTGCACCATGATCATCGCGAACACGGCGGCCACCGCGACGCGCACGTCGCGCGAGTAACCGGCGTTGAGGCCGACCTCGTTGACGACGAACGCCGCCGCCACGGCCAGCAGGATCACCATGCCGAGCTTCGCCTTGATCCGGCCAAGGAAGTCGAGAGGTCTCAAAGGTCGGCGCATCCCGGTGTCGGAGGGAAAGGGCATACAGGGGTTGAGTGCCGGGGAGGGCGATCGGTTCGCGCCGAGGGCTCCCGGCCGTAGCGGAACCCGCGTCGACGGCGTGTGCTCCATTCCGCAGCGGAGGTCGCGAGCGCGTGGCCGCGGACCCGAGGTCGCCGGGGCGTGCGTTCACTGCCGCACCAGGGCGTAACCGACGCCGTGGACGGTACGGACGACGCCGGGGCCGAGCTTGCGGCGCAGGGCGCGGACGTGGCTGTCGACGGTACGGGTGGCCGCGGCCTCGGAGAAGCCCCAGATGTCGGCCAGCAGCCGCTCCCGCTCGAAGACCTGGCCGGGGCGCTCGGCGAGGCGGCAGAGCAGGTCGAACTCGGTCCTGGTCAGCTGGGCCTCGTCGCCCCGCACGTAGACCCGCCGCTCGGCGGTGTCTATCTCGACGTCGGCGACGCGGATGACCGTGTCGGCCACGGCCAGTTGGGAGGCCCGCTCGACCCGGCGGAGCAGGGCGTGCACCCGGGCGACCAGCTCGCGCATGCTGAACGGCTTGGCCATGTAGTCGTCGGCCCCGACCCCGAGCCCCACCAGCAGGTCGGTCTCCTCACCCAGCGCGGTGAGCATGAGCACCGGGACCGGCCTGGCCGCCTGCATCCGCCGGCACACCTCAAGGCCGTCGAGTCCGGGCAGCAGCCGGTCGAGCACCACCACGTCGGGTGCCGTCTTCGCGTAGGCGGCCAGCGCCGCCTCCCCGTCCCCGACGACGCGCACGTCGAAGCCCTCGGCGGCCAGCCTGTGGCGTACGGCCCGCGCGATCGTCTCGTCGTCCTCGACCACGAGGACACGTCGTTGCTGAGGGGTTGCCATGCCCGGCAGCGTAGACCGGAGCCGTGCAGAAGACCTGTGGTGAATTGTGAAGGTTCTGCGCACTCACCGGGTGCGCCGTCTCCGGTGAACACGGATGGACGACACCGCATCCGGCGATCGCGGGTTCCCTCCGTCCGGTCGCGTCCACGGAGGTGAGGTATACGAGTATCCGAGTTCGGGTGGGCGGATCAGAGTCGCGCGGTGGGGGCCGGGACCGCTCGACCGTGCCGGACCCCGTACCGCCCCGGATTAGGGTCTCGCTGCGGGGTGGGTAGGAGGTCAGCGGACCGTGATCCGGTACCCCACCCCTGGCGTCGTGGTGATGGCCGGGGGCTCGCCGAGTTTGCGGCGCAGGCGGCCGATGGTGACCGTGACGGTATTGGTCAGGGGGTTGGCGTGTTCGTCCCACACCTGTTCGAGCAGGTCCTCGGCGCTGAGGAAGGCGGGGGCGGCGCGCAGGAGGGCTTCGAGCAGTGCGAACTCTTTGACCGACAAATCCAGATGCCGGCCGTCGCGGGTGGCGGTACGGCGCAGCGGGTCGAGCTCGATGCCGGCCGCGCGCAGCGTGCGGGGCCGGGCGGTGGGCCGGCGGCGGGCCAGGGAGCGGATGCGCAGCACCAGCTCGGGGAAGTGGAAGGGCTTGGCCAGGTAGTCGTCGGCCCCCAGGGTCAGGCCGGTGACTCGGTCGACGGGCGAGTCGGCGGCGGTCAGCATCAGGACCATGACGCGGTCGTCGCGTTCAGTGATCATCTGGCAGAGGGTGTCGCCGTGGATGCCTGGCAGGTCTCGGTCGAGGACGATCACGTCGTAGGCGTTGAGGTCCAGCTTGGCGGCGGCCTCCAGGCCGTCGTAGGCCACGTCCACGGCCATGCCCTGATCGCTCAGACCTTCGACGAGTACGTCGGCGAGGGGGCGGGCGTCCTCCACCACGAGCACCCTCATGCCGGAACCTCCGCCGGCACGGCCGCCAGGGGCAGCGAGACGGCGACTCGGAGGCCGCCCTCTGGCCGGGCCCGCAGGTCGAGGGCGCCGCCGTGTGCGGCGGCGATGGCTGTGACGATCGAAAGGCCGAGCCCGGAGCCGTTGCCGGAGTGGGTGCGGTCGGCGCCGAGTCGCTGGAAGGGCTGCGCCAGTCGGCCGACCTGCTCCTGGTCGAGGACGCGTCCGCCGGTCTCGACGACGAGCTGGGCTGTTGTGCCGTCGGTGGTGGTGGCCAGGCGGATCCAGCCGCCTTGGTGGTTGTGGGTGATGGCGTTGTCGATGATGTTGTCGATCATTCGGGTGAGGAGCGTCCTGTTTCCCTGTGCCCACGCGCTGTCGTCGACGGCGTCCGTGGAGTGGACGGTGAGGTTGTTGGCGGTGATGTCGGCGGCCCGGGCGTCCAGGGCGACGGTCGCCAGCCGGCGGAGCGAGAGCGTCGTGCGGTCGGCCAGGGCACCGTGCTGGGTGCGGGCGAGCACGAGGAAATCTTCGAGGAGCCGGTCGACCTGGTCGAGCTCGGTGCGGAGCCGGCCGGCCAGCGCGGCGGTCTGCCGAGGTACGGGCTCCGGCTTGGCCAGGGCCACGTCCAGGGACGCGCGCATGGTGGCCAGTGGGGTGCGGAGCTCGTGGGAGGCGTTGGCGACGAACCGGCGTTGCGCGGCGAACGAGCTCTCCAGCCGTTCCAGCAGCTCGTCGATGGTGTCGGCGAGGTCCTTGACCTCGTCGGCCGGGCCCTGCGCGGCCAGCCGCTCGTGCAGGTTGTCGGCGGAGATCCGGCGGGTGGCCGCAGTGATCATCCGCAGCGGGCGCAGCACCCGGCCGGCGACGACCCGGCCCAGGATGACCGACACCACGGCCATGACCGTGAGCGCCACCGCCGAGCCGATCAGGAGCTGGCGTGACTGGGCCGCGTGGGTGTCCGACAATTGAGCCTGAAGCCAGGCGATGCGATCGGTGGCGGCGGCGAGCGTGGCCGGCTCGACCGGCGGGGTCCCAGGAGGTGCGGATTGGCTGACCCGCGTCCCTCCGAGGCCCACGAGATTGGTGATCGCCAACAGCCCGACGGCGGACAGCAGGAACATGGCACCGTACAAGACGGTGAAGCGCAGTCGTACGGTGCGCGCCGGTCGTCGCCACTTTCGCATGCGTTCCAGGATGCCGTGCCGGACCTAACAACGATGTGACAGCCTCTGTTCGGCCCGTGTTAGGGCCGGGTCCGTACAACCGATCGCATGCGAGCAACCATCGAAGTCAACGGGCTGCGTAAACGGTTCGGCCAGACCCTGGCGCTGGACGGCATGTCGTTCACCGTGCCGCCCGGCCGGGTCACCGGGTTCGTCGGCCCCAACGGAGCGGGCAAGTCCACCACGATGCGGGTGATTCTCGGCCTGGACGCGGCCGACAAGGGCCATGCGCTGATCGGCGGACGGCCGTACACCAGCCTGCGCAACCCGCTCACCCACGTCGGCGCGTTGCTCGACGCCGGTGCGCTGCAGCCGGGCCGCACCGCGCGCAACCACCTGCTGTGGCTGGCCCACTCCCAGGGCCTGGACGGCAGGCGGGTCGACGAGGTGCTCCAACAGGTCGGATTGCAGTCCGCGGCCCGGCGTAAGGCGGGCGGCTTCTCGCTGGGCATGCGCCAGCGGCTCGGTATCGCGGCCGCGCTGCTCGGGGACCCGCCGGTGCTCATGCTGGACGAGCCGGTCAACGGCCTGGATCCCGAGGGCATCGTGTGGATGCGCGGTTTCCTGCGGTCACTGGCCGGTGAGGGGCGGGCCGTGCTGGTGTCCAGCCATCTGATGGGTGAACTGGAGGACACCGCCGACCATCTCGTGGTGGTGGGCAAGGGCCGCGTCATCGCCGACACCAGCGTGGCCGCCCTGATCGCGACCGCCTCCCGCGGCCGGGTCACACTGCGTACGGCGGCGCGCTCGGAGGCGATGGCGGCGCTGGGTCACGCCGGCGCCACGACGGCCGCGGCCGATCGCGACACGATCGTCGTCTCGGGGCTGCCGCCGGAGCACATCGTGGCGGTACTCAACGCCAACGGGGTGCCGTTCTCCGAGGTGGCGACGGACCGGGTGACGCTGGAGCAGGCCTACATGGACCTCACCGCCGATGCGGTCGAATACCGGGGAGCGGCACGATGAGCGCCCCTCCACACCGCTCGGAACCGCAGGCCGGCCGTGGAGGCTTCGGGCGGTTGCTGCGCGCCGAGTGGACCAAGTTCAGGACGGTACGCGGCTGGGTGGTCACCATGACCGCGGCGGCGCTGGTGACCGTGCTGTTCGGACTGCTGTCCGCGTCCAGCAACCACGCCTCGTGCAGTGCCGGTCCGATCGAGGTCGCCTGTCCCCCGCCTCTGGTCGGCCCGGGCGGCGAAGCGGTGGACGACAAGTTCTATTTCGTGCACCGGCCGCTGGCCGGGGACGGCGGCATCACCGTCCGCCTCACCTCCATGACCGGCCGGATCCGTAAGCCCGATGTCATCCCGGGGCAGCGCAACGTGGTGCCCGGGGTCGTGCCATGGGCGAAGGCCGGAGTCATGATCAAGGAGAGCACCAGGCAGGGCTCCGCCTACGCGGCGGTGATGATGACCGGCGAGCACGGGGTGCGGATGCAGCACGACTTCACCCACGACGTGGCCGGCCGGCCGGGCGGCGTCTCCCGGCAATCGCCGCGATGGCTCCGGCTGATCCGCTCCGGCGACACCCTCACCGGGTACGAATCCGCCGACGGCACCGAGTGGGCCCAGATCGGCACCGCGACCCTGACCGGACTACCGCAGACCGTCCAGGTCGGCATGTTCGCCACCTCTCCCGGCGACCTCACGGTCACACGGGGAGATCTCGGCGGGTCCGGCTCTGCGGCCCGCTTCACCGAAACCACCGGCGAGTTCGACCAGGTCATGCTCCAGGGCAACGCGTCCGGCGCGTGGCGCAACGACGACATCGGTGCCATCGTCGCGCCCGACGGGTCGGCGCACCACCCGGGCCGCGCCGGCCGGTCCGGCGGCACCTTCTCCGTAACCGGCGTCGGCGACATCGCGCCGACCATCGAGGGCACCACCCCCGAACGTCCCCTCAGCAGCGCGCTGATCGGCCTGATCCTGGTGATCGTGGTGGCGGTCATGTTCATCACCGCCGAGTACCGGCACGGCCTGATCCGCATCACCCTGCTGGCCGGCCCGCGCCGCGGCCGGACGCTGGCGGCCAAGGCACTGGCGCTCGGCCTGGTCACCTTCGCCGCCGCCCTGCCCGCCATCGCGATCACGTTCACGGCCGGCGGGCGGATCCTGCGCGACAACGGCAACACCGTCCTCCCGGTGTCCCTGCTCACCCAGATGCGCATCGTGGTCGGCATGGCGGCGCTGTTCGCACTGGCCGCCGTGCTCTCCCTCGCCCTCGGCACGCTGCTGCGGCGCAGCGTCGCGGCGGTCATCACCGCCATCGCGGTGATCGTGGTCCCGCACGTCCTGGCGACCACCTCGGTCCTGCCCGACAGCGCCGCGCGATGGCTGCTGCGCCTCACCCCGGCGGCCGGCTTCGCCATGCAGCAGAGCATCCCGCAGTACGCGCACGTGCTCGGCCACTACGCGCCCACCGCCGGGTTCTACCCGCTGCCGCCGTGGGCCGGTCTGGCCGTACCGGCCGGCTATACCGCGCTCGCCCTCGGCTTGGCCGTCCACCGACTCCGCCGGAGGGACGCATGAGACATCCCCATCGGGACCTCCCCTGGTGCCGCGGGAGGAGTGCGTGACAGAGCGCCTGCATGCGGAATGGACGAAACTCCGTACCCTGGCCGGCACCGGCCGGCTGCTGCTCGCGATCGTGGTGCTGACCGTCGCCGGCAGCGTCGCGGCCTCCGCCGTCGTGTCCTGTACCTCGGAAGGCTGCGGCTACGACCCCGCCAGGATCAGCCTCTTCGGGGTCCAGGTGAGCCAGGCGGTCGTCGCCGTCCTGGCCGTCCTGACGATCACCGGCGAGTACGGCACCGGCATGATCCGCCTCACCCTGACCGCCATGCCGCGCCGGACCGGCGTCCTGGCCGCCAAGGCGATCATTCTGGTCGGCTTGACCCTGATCGCCGGGAGCGTCGCCGTGCTCGCCTCCGCGCTTGCCGCGCCGCGCATCCTGCTCGGCAACGGCTTCCCCGCCGAAACGCTCATCCTCACCAGCGGTCCCATGCTGCGCGCCGCCGTCGGCTCGGTCCTCTACCTGGCGCTGATCGCCCTGTTCAGCCTGGGGGTCGCCACCGCCGTACGAGATTCCGCCACCGCCGTCGGGGTCGTGCTCGGCCTGCTCTACCTCTTCCCCGCCCTCATTCTCATGATCGCTGACGATGACCTGCAGCGGCTTCTCTGGCAGATCTCCCCGATGAATGCCGGGCTCGCCGTCCAGGCCACCACCAACCTCGCCACCCTCCCCCTCAGCCCATGGGCCGGCCTGGGGGTACTCGCCGCATGGGCCACCGCGGCGCTCCTGGGCGGCGGGCTGCTCCTGCGAATGCGCGACGCATAGCCGCCAGCCGGATCTCGGGCGACAGGTGGGGCCGGACGCCCCGGGCAGGAACCGCCATCATCACCGGCGCCGTGCCCCTGCTACCCGCGCCAAGACCCGAGGCGTGGCCGTCGGCCCCGCCGGGGAAGCACCGGGCGGGGCCTCCGCGAGGGCGAAGACCCCGCTCGGTTCTCACCGTCAGGCGAGGACCAGGCGGCGGCCGGTGATCCGGTAGCCGATCCGGGCGAACGATGCCGCCATGGGCCTGTTGCCCACATCGGTGTTGTCGTTCACCTCGGGCTCACCCTCGGCGCTGAAGATGTGCAACGCCTCGATGGCCAGGTCGTCGGCGTAACCGTGACCGCGGTGGGCCGGGTCCACCCCGAGATAGCCGATCGTGGCGCTCCTGGAGTTGCGGGTGGGCATCACGATGCCGACGAGCTCACCCGACGCGTCACGGGCGAGCCGCCACCGGGCGCGTCCGCCCGGCATGTCCGCGACGTCGGCCACGGTCTGCTCGGCCGTCGCCCGCGCGCCCTGCTCCGCGAGGTGGCGCCGGTCCCAGTCGTCGAGGCTGCCCTCTGTGACGCGTGCCAGCAGGTCCAGCATCGTCTCGTCGTCGTCGACCGGGGCGAAGGTGAGCCGGGCGGGCCTGGGCGGCAGGCCGTACTCGGGAGACCAGCGCAGGTTGAGCCGCTCGACGGACTGCCGCAACCCGGCCCGCTCGGCGGCGGCGATCCGGTCGGAGGCGTCGGCGAGCGCGTCGGGACGCTCCCGCCAGTCGGCGGGCAGGAACAGGTGGTAGTCGGGCCGGGCGCCGGACGGGGTGGCGTACCCGGGCGTGACCAGCACCGCGTACGCGGCCCGCAGCAGGGCGGCGCCCACCTCGACCCGGTCGGGCCCGAAACCGGGGTCGAACCAGTCGAGGCTGAAGGGATGCTCGGAGCCGGGAGGCCCCCAGAATCCGGCCCTGGCGACGACCTCGTCGCCGCGCAGCGCGACCCAGACCCATCCGGACCGGTAGTCGAGCTTGTCGAAGGGCAGGCTGCGGGCGCCCACGCCGGAGGCGGGCAGCGCGCCGTAACGGTGGAACAGGTCGAACTCGTCCGCGTCGAGCGGACGGAAAAGCAGATCGGACAAGGAAGACTCCAGAAAGCGGGTGCGCTTCCCGGTTCTCAGGCGGTCTGTCGCCCGAGGCGGGAGCGCGTGACCAGGGTGGCGAACATCTGCTCCTCACCTCCTCACATTCGAAGGGACGGTCAGGCTACCGGTGTGCCCGTCCCGCCCTCAACCGGACAAACCCGGCGGGGCCGGCGACCGGGATGACCGGCGCCGTACGGCCTGCCTCCCGCGCACCTCGTATCGCGGCGCCGGGCGCCGTACCTGACCTCGCCGGACGCGCCACGAGCAGGCATCGCTAGATCTGTGACCGTCCCGGCGTTACCTTGACGGAGTGATCGATGTCACCGCGTACCTCCGCAGGATCGGCGTCAGGGTCGACGGGCCCCCGAGCGTGGAGTCGCTGCACCTGCTGCACCGGGCACATGTGCAGCGAGTGCCGTACGAATGCCTGGAGATCTGGCTGGGCCGGCCGACGACCGTCGACCCCGCCGAGTCGGCCGCGCGGATCATCGGGGGCCGGGGCGGCTACTGCTACCACCTCAACGGGGCGTTCTCCCTGCTGCTGGAGGCGCTCGGCTACCGGGTGCGGAGGCATGTGGGCGGGGTGCAGGGCAAGGCCGAGGGGCCGCCGAACATAGACGGCGGCCATCTCGTGCTCACCGTCTCCGGCCTGCCCTGCCCGGACAACCCCGGCGGTGAGTGGCTGGTCGACCAGGGCCTCGGCGACGCGATCCACGACCCGCTCCCGCTCGTCGAGGGCACCTACCGGCAGGGCCCCTTCACCTACGGCCTGCGCCCCTCCGGGGTGGAGCCCGGCGGATGGCGGTTCGACCACGATCCGCGCGGCGGCTTCCTCGGCATGGACTTCCGGATCGGCCCCGCCGAGATGTCGGAGTTCGCGGTGATGCACGAGTTCCTGTCCACCTCCCCCGAGTCGGGCTTCGTCCGGGTGGCCACGGTCCAGCGGCGCGACGCGAGCGGTGTCGACGCGATGCGGGGCCTGGTCCTCACCCGGGTCGGCGACCGCGAGCACACCCTGGTCGCGCAGAGCGAACGTGACTACTTCGAGATACTGGCCGACGTCTTCGCCCTCCATCTGTCCGACGTCACCCCTGCCGAACGCGCCAAACTCTGGCAGCGCCTGTGGACCGCCCACGAGAGATGGTCTGATTTCCAGTGATTCGGCCGAACCGGGAGATCTGACCTCCCCCGCCCGTACAGGCGCCTGATCTCGGCTCCAGGCTGTCGATGGCTCGGGATGCGCGGGCGCCCGCCCCGGCTCCATCGCGTTGTGCGGATGCCCATGGCACCGCGTAAGCGGAAACCAGGGCTCAATGCGGCATGCGGAATCCCTTTTCATTGGTTCATGTGCCACTAAGTGACTATGTTGCTGTCCGCGATGGGATAGCGAACGGGGTGAGCAGGATCGACACTCAAGTGCTGGCGGACCGCTATCGGCTGCTCAACCCTCTCTCCGAGGGCGGGGCGGGCACGGTCTGGCTCGCCGCCGACGAGATGCTCGGCCGTGACGTGGCGGTGAAGGAGGTGCGGCTCCCGCCCGACCTCGATCCCGCCAGACGGCAGGAGGTCCTCGCCGCGGCGCTTCGCGAGGCCAACCTCGCCGCCCGGCTCAGGCATCCCTCGATCGTGACCGTCCACGACGTGGTCGTCGACCAGGAACGGCCCTGGCTCGTCATGGAGCTGCTGTCGGGCGCGTCCCTGGAGCAGACGGTCCGCGACCGGAGCCCGCTGCCGGTGCACCAGGTGGCCAGGATCGGCGTGGGCATCCTCGGCGCGCTCGGCGCCGCCCACGCCGCCGGGGTGGTCCACCGTGACGTGAAACCGGGCAACGTCTTCCTCACCAGGACCGGCAAGGCGGTCCTCACCGACTTCGGCATCGCGGTCGTCGACGGCGAGGTCACCTCGGGCCGGACCGGCCACCTGATCGGCTCGCCCAACTACATCGCGCCGGAACAGCTGCGCGGCGAGCGCGGCGGCCCCGCCTCCGACCTGTGGTCCCTCGGCGCCACGCTCTACTTCGCCGTCGAGGGGATGCCGCCGCACCCGGCGGAGACCCCCATCGCGGCGATCGGCCGGGTGCTCACCGAACCGCCCAGGCCGCCGGAACGCGCGGGCGCGCTGGGCCCGCTGCTGATGCGCATGCTCGACCCGGCTCCCGAGGCCCGGCCGTCGTTCGACGCCGTCGCCCGCTCCCTGGCGGAGCTGGCCACCGGCCAGCCGGCCGCCGGAGCCGCCGGAGCCGCCGGGGTCGCCGGGATGCCGGCCGCCGCATCGCCCCCCTCTCCGCCGCCCGCGACCCCTGCCGTCCCTGCCGTCCCTGCCGTCATCGACCCCGTTCCCGCCCTGGTACGGCCGCCCGCGCCGGGCCGGGGGCGTGCGCTGCGATGGGCCGCCGCCGAGATGGCCGGGATCGCGGTGGTCATCGGGGTCACCTTCGGGGTGACGTTCCTGCTGACCTCGGGCCCGACCGCGGCCGAGCAGGTGGTCAGGCTCAGCGAGAGTCCCGGTGCCTTCAGCACCCCGGTGGACGTGTGCAAGCTCATTCCCGCTACCAGGGCCAGGCAACTGCTGCCCGCGCTGGCGGGCGAGGGCAAGCCCACCAACGACGGGGGCTGCCAGTGGCCGGCCAAGGGCATGGGACTGGAGGTGCGTCTCCCCGGTACCGGCAAGCAGTGGGGCAAGAGCCCCCGGCAGGCCCACGAGCTGTTCGTGAACCAGCGCCAGAGCACCATACCGAGCGGGGAGAACGCCTGGAGCTGGCCGGAGATCCAGGCCGGTGTCCGCTCCGCCCGATCCACCGCGCCGAGGGCCGTGGCCCCCGTCGGGGAGGAGTCGTTCGGCTACGACGTCTACGAGAACCGCATGACAGGCAGGCTGGAGCAGAGCTACGTGATCATCCGCGTGGACGGCCTCGTTCTGGAGGTCGGTTACACCGTGGTGGACGGCAGCAAGGACGGTCCGGCGATCCAGGCGGGCGCCCACACAGCCGCGACATGGGTCGCGAACGCGTTGAACAACCAGAAAGCGGGCGAATGAACCATCCAGACGTCCCCCTATCGCAGGGCAGGCACGCGGGCGGGCACACCGCTCCCGCGCCGGGGCCGGGGATCGCCGGAGCCGGGGTCCCGCCCATGCTTGACCAGAGCTCGCTGGAGCAGGTGATCGCCCGGTTCGGGCCGATGTCCCCGCAACGGGCCGCGGTGGTCGGCTTGGCCGTGCTGGACCAGCTCGTGGTGATGCACAGGCAGGGCATGCTGCACGGGGATGTGCGACCGAGCTCGGTGCTGCTCGGCCCGTACGAGCAGATCATTCTCGCCGCGCCTTCCCTGCCGTCCTCGCTCTTCACCTCTCCCGAGGGCGTGACCAGCCCCGCCGCCGACCTGTGGTCGCTCGGCGCGACCCTCTACACCGCCGTCGAGGGCCGTCCGCCGTCGCCGGGCGGCTCCCTGGACAACGCGGGCCCGATCGCGCCCGTGCTGTTCCGGCTGCTCGCGGGCGACCCCTCCCAGCGGCCCGACCCCGACACCCTGCGCAAGATCCTGCTCGACATCTCCCAGCACCGTCCAGAATCTCCCGCCGCACCACTCCCCGTGGGCGCGCCCTCCCAGGTCTCCGGCCCTGCGGGCCCCGCGGCCTCCGTCCCCTTCACCCCCGGGGCTCCGGCGGCCTTCGGGCAGGCGACCCCCCAACCGCAGAGGAGCTCCGGACAGGAGGGTGGGACCGTTCCGGTCACCGAGGCGGAGGTGACCGCGCCCTTGAGAAAGAACCTGACCGAGCAGATATCCGCCGTCACCGCCGGGCTCACCCTCCAGGACGTCCCGGCCCCTCAGCAGGCCGCGCCCCCTCCCTCGAACGCGCCGACCGCCTGGCAGGGCCCGATCCCTCCCCTGGACACACCGTCCGCCTGGCAGAGCCCGCCCCTGGGCCCGCCCCTGGGCCCGCCCCATCCTGGCGTGCCCTTCCAGCACGGTTCCCCGCCGCCTCACTCGAACCCTCCGGACGCGCCCACCTCGGTTGAGCAGGTCCCCGTCCCCGACCCGGTGCGGGAGACGGCGGACGAGCCCACAGAGCGTTCCACCCGGGCGACCGGGGTACTCGTGCCCCGGCCGGTCGTGGCGCTGACCGGGGTGCTGCTCTTCGGCATGGCGGTCAGCATCGGCGTCCTGCTCACCTCGGTGCTCGCCAACGCGGACGACGACGTCTCCGCCGAACCCTCCGGGGCCAAGGGGCGCTTCGCCGCGGCGCCCCGGGCCTGCGGCCTGCTCGACGACAAGCAGGTGAACCAGCTGGTGCCGGGATTCAACAGCTCGGAGGTCGAACACTCGGCGTGCGACTGGCTCAACCGGTACGACTGGCGCAAGCCCAACGTGGAGAAGTACGACCTGCGGGTCCGGCTGATCGCCCAGAAGCAGAACGGGTCGGAGGTCGCCAGGGCGAAGGAGTACCTGGCCGGCAAGAAGAAGGACATCCTCGACAAGGGCCAGTTCGCCACCCCCAAGCCGATCCCGCCCAAGGACCTGCGGGGGATCGGCGAGGAGGCGTTCACCTCCGGCGGGCACAACTCCATCAACCTGTACGGCGGGTCCTACAAGGCGACCGTGGTCTTCCGGATCAGCAATCTGATCGCCGAGGTCGACTACGAGCGGGGCGGCGTCAAGGAGGACCCGGACGGCAAGATCGCCGAAGGCGCGTTGCAGGCGGCGCGCTGGCTCGCCGAGTCCCTGAAGACCGATGGCTGATCCGGTGGCCGGCCCGCTGCCCGTGCTGGCGGGCCGCTACCGGGCGCTCGCACGGCTCGGCGCGGGCGGGATGGGCGTGGTGTGGCGGGCCCGTGACGAGCTCCTGCACCGCGAGGTGGCGATCAAGGAGGTCATCCTCGCTCCGCACCTGTCCCAGGAGCACCGCGACGAGATGCGGGAGCGCACCATGCGCGAGGCCCGCGCCGCCGCCAGGCTCGGGCACCCGTCCATCGTGGCGGTCCACGACGTCATCGCCCAGGACGGCCGCCCTTGGATCGTGATGGACCTGGTCAGGGGCCGTTCGCTGGACGACGCGATCCGCGCCGACGGACCGTTGCCGCCGCGCCGGGTGGCCGCGATCGGCCTGGCCGTACTGGACGCGCTGGCCCTCGCGCACAGCCGGGGCATCATGCACCGCGACGTCAAACCGGCCAACATCATGCTCGCCCAGGACGGCGGGGTGCTGCTGACCGACTTCGGCATCGCCACCGTGGAGGGTGACACCCAGCTCACCTCGCCGGACGCGCTGGTCGGCTCCCCCGGCTACATCGCCCCCGAGCGGCTGCGCGGCACCGGCGACGGCCCGTCCGCCGACCTGTGGTCCCTGGGCGCGACCCTGTACGCGGCGGTCGAGGGCCAGGGGCCCTTCCGGCGCGACACGCCGGTCGCCACCATCGGTGCGGTACTCACCCAGGAGACCCCCTTCCCCTCCCGGGCCGGAGAGCTGGCTCCCGTACTGCTGGCCATGCTGGCCAAGGATCCCCGGCAGCGGCCGGGAGAGACGGGGCTGCGCGCCGCGCTGCGACAGGTCGCCCAGGGACTGCCGCCAGGACCGCTCTCCCCGGCGACCGCGCCGCAGGTACCGCCGCCCCAGGCCGCGGCCCCCCGGTCCACGGCTCCGGCACCGGCGCCGGCAGGACCGCGGCGTACCGGACTGATCGTCGGCGCCGTGCTGGCCGTGGTCGCGACGGCGGTGACCGGTACGGTGCTGCTGACCATGGGCGGGCCGGAGACCCCCGAGGCACCGTCGCGGGCGGCGAACCCCGGGCGGTTCGCCACCGCCCCCGACCCGTGCACGCTGCTGACCGGGCCCCAGGTCAAGGTCGCGGTGCCGAGCGCGTCGCCGCTGTCCATGGAGGCCACCCAGAACAGTGAGCCCTACTGCGGCTGGGACGACCCCCTGGGTGGCAGCCGCACCGACCGCAGGTTGCGAGTCGCGGTCGGTCACAAGGCCCCCACCCCCGGCAAGAGCGGCCCCGACACCGCCCACGCGTTCTTCGTCGCCGAACGCACCTCGGTCGTCGCCGACCAGGGCAACGGCCTCCTGGGTTCCACCGGCCCGCTCAGGAACATCGGCCGGGTCGGGGCGGAGGCGTTCGCCTACGACGTGGTCGCCCTGGACCGGATCCACTCCGTGATCCGGTTCCGGGTGAGCAACCTGCTGGTCGAGGTCAACCTGTCGGAGGCGGGAAAGCGTGCCGGAACCGCACTGCGGCAGGATGCCCTGAAGATCGCACGCCAGGTCTCCGAGGAGCTGAACAGCCGTGACTGAGAAACGCGCCGCGACGGAAGGGTTCGTGTGACCGATCCCAGCCTCCTGGCCGGGCGCTACCGCATGCTGGAGCGCCGCGACCGCGCGGGTACGAGCTGGCGCTCGCGCGACGAGCTGCTCCGCCGCGACGTCACGATCTCCGAGGTGCCGCTGCCGCCGCCCGGACCGGCCCGCGACCGCCTCCTCGACCAGATCCGCGCGGCCGCGGGCCTGCGGCACCCCGGCGTCACCGCCCTGCACGACGTGATCTCGGGTCCCGACCGGTTGTGGCTGATCATGGAGTCGGTCGAGGGACGCTCGCTGCTCCAGCACGTCCGGGCGGACGGCCCGCTCCCCGCCGAGCGGGCGGCCGAGATCGGGCTCCGCGTGCTGGACGCACTGGCCGCCGCCCGCGAGCTGGGCGTCCACCTGGCCGCCGCTCCCGACAGCGTGCTGCTCGCCCCCGGCGGGCGGGTGGTGCTGACCGGCGTCGCCGCCCTCGGGTCCACCGACGAGCTGCGCGATCTGGGCAGCACCCTGTTCACCGCCGTCGAGGGCCGGGCTCCGCACACCGGTCCCCGCCCGGCTCCACTTATGGCGGGCGGTACGCCACTGGCCGAGCCAGGCAGCGGTCCGACGGCTTCCGGCCCGCTGGCCCCGCTGGTCGAGGAACTGCTCGCCGCCGGGCCCGGCCACCGGCCCGACGCCACCTCGGTACGGCTGACCCTGGAGCGGTTCCTCCCCCGGCCTACCCACAGCGGACACGGCGGGGAGCCCGGAGCCGGCGGCGGCCCCCGCAGGACGTCTCTCCTCGCCGTCGCCGCCGCCGTCCTCGCCGTACTCCTCCTGGGCGCCGCCTACTGGTTCTGGCCTCGCCCCACCGAATCCGCGACGAAATCCACGCCGGTCGCACTGCCCACCGCCTTCGCACGCACACCCGACCCCTGCTCGCTCATCTCCGCCAAGCAGGCGGACGACCTGGCACTGGACACCACCCCCACAAAGACAAACAAAGAGTGCAAATGGGTGACCAATGATTCCGATCAGCCTCCGAACCTGCGGTACACCCTGTGGATCTCCGCCTTCGGCTTCACCTCCGACGAGGCGGCCCGGCGTAACTACGCGAGGTTCCTCAAGGAGACCCGCGAACGGACCAGGACGGACGTGGGAGCCGCCCTCACCCACGTCAGACCGGTGGAGGCACTGGCCGGGATCGGTTCCGAGGCCTACCGCAACGAGGTCACCAACGGGCTGACCCACAGCAGCTCCGTGGGCTTCCGCGCGGCCAACCTCGTGATCATCGTCCAGTACCAGCGCGGCGTCCCCGAAGACCCCGACGGCACCACCGGCGAGGGAGCGCTCAAGACCACCCGGTGGATCCTCGAAAGGCTCAGCCGCGAAAGCTGAGCCCCGGTCCGGACCTCGGCCGGGCAGCGGGAGATCGTTCCGGCCGCCGGCGAAACCGCCGATCCACCGCTGTCCGGACGGTCCCGGCGGGACCGCGGTCACGGAACGCGCCGGGACGCTCAGGGCACTGGCGGAACAGCGGGAATCACGATATATCTCGGTTGGAACCGCGCGGCGGGTCCACACGTTGGACTGGCGACGCACAATGAAAACAGACGGGGCATCCGCCCCGCGTTCGGAGGATGTTGAGGATGTCGCCAATCCAGAAGTACGCGATCGGCGCCGGAGCAGTGGTGTTCCTGTCGTGGCTGTTCCTGCCGGGTTTCCTTACGCTGCTGATCCTCCTGGGCGTCGTCGCCGCCCCGGTCGTCGGCTACCTGATGCTCGACCCGTCCCAGCGCGAGCGGCTCAAGCGCGCCCGGCGCCGCGGTCTCGGCCGCTGACGCGAAGACCGTCCCACCCGTCGAGGCCCGGCCTCGCGAGCCCGCGTCTCGGGCCGCGACCGCCGGGCCTGCGGGGGAACCCGTGGGCCCGGCCGGTCAGGCGGTGGCGGTCACCAACTCCGCTTCCACCCGGCGGGTGACCTTGCGCTCGAACACGAACGAGAGCAGCGGCACGGTGCCGGCCAGCATCACCCCGAGAATGTACGGCCACGTCCAGCGCGCCTTCATGCCCAGGTTCATCGCGGCCACCAGATAGAGCATGTAGAGGAAGCCGTGGATCGGGGAGACGAACTTCGAGGGCTCCTCGATGCCGAAGCCGTACCTGAGCACGATGCAGGTGACCAGGACGAGCAGCATCACGCCGACGATGTACGCCAGGATGCGAAAGGGCTTGAGAGCGGATTCCACGGTCGGTTACCTCGGTCTTGGGGTTCGGTTCACGGGACGGTGCGAGCTGGCAGAGCGGGGGCTTCCGGAGCGGCGGGCTCAGTACCGGCATCGGGGCCGGGGGCGTCCTTCTGCGCGCGGCCGCGCAGCGCGTCGCGTACGAAGTGCCACCACATGAAGACCGCGAACAGCCCGAAGATCCACCACTGGGCGGCATAGGCGAGGTTGCGCCAGGTGAGCACCCCGGACTCGGTCGGCGGGGGGACGTTCACCGGCTTGGCCGCGACCGCGGGAGCCGGTGACTGCTCGGCGGCCACCACGAAGCCGTTGCGCAGCTTCGTGTCCCGCCAGAGGTTGATCAGTTCGGCCGACGACACGGTCAGCACCTGCCCCTGCGGCAGCTGCCGGGTCCGGCGCTGGACGCTGTCGGTGGCCTCCGAGGGCTGCAGCCGCCCGCCGACGGTCACCCTGCCCTCGGGCACGGCCGCCACGGCGGGATCCTGCGCCGTGGCCACCCAGCCGCGCACCACGGGGACGTAGGTTCCGTCGCCGAGATCGAACGCCGTGAGCAGCCACAAGCCCCCCTCGCGCTCGGCCACCAGCAACTGCTTCGAGGCGTCGAAGGTGCCTTCCGCGATCACCCTGCGGCCGGCCTCGTCGGCCGTTATGTGCTCTCCGGGCGCGGTGAGGGTGGCGACCGCCACGGGGGCGGGGTCGACCAGTGCCCGGGGCCCACCGGACTCCTCGAAAACGCCGAGCTGCCACCTGCCCAGCAGCCCGCACACGACGAGGGCTCCGATCGCGAGCAGGTGGAGCACCACCACGCGGGCGGAGAACAGGATGCGGAGCATGACACCACGCTATCCGCCCCGGTAGGCGGTCCGGTCCTCAGTACCCGCCTCGGCCCGGCACGGGACCGAGCTTCCCGGGAAAGTGGACAAATCACTGTTGGGGAGGCATCCGATATCGCTAAAGTCATCCCCATGTCTGATCCTCAGCAGATTGACCCCGCGGGCAACACCCAGGCGTTCCGCGCGTTCGCCCAGCGCAAGGACCCGGAGGCCGCCCCCGAGAAGCGGTCGCTGGCACTGCCGATCACGGCGGCCGTGGTGGTCGCGGTGCTGGTCATCGTCGTTGTGGCCGCATACCTGCTGCTCTAGCAACCGGACAGTCCGAAGCGCCGACGGCACCGCCCTCGGCGCTTTTCGCGTTCCCTGACGACGGGAGCGTGCCGACCGGTCGGTGTGAGGTGGCTCACCGTGCCGCGCGTATGGACGGCGCGACCGTCGCTCATTAAATTAGACGAAGAATCTAATAGCAACGAGCGCGGAACGCTCTCATCGCCGCAGCCGGAACCGGCGGGAAGCCCGTGCCGCCCGAGAGGTCACCGACGACAGAGGTCAGCAAGGAGATCGCATGAGCACGCATCCCGGGATCACGATCATCGGCACCGGCTTCGCCGGCCTGGGCATGGCGATCAAGCTCAAGGAAGCCGGATACCACGACTTCGTCATCCTGGAGAAGGCCGACGACCTGGGCGGGACCTGGCGGGACAACACCTACCCCGGCTGCGCCTGCGACGTCCCCTCGCACATGTACTCCTTCTCCTACCGGCTCAACCCCGGCTGGTCTCGGATGTTCGCCCCCCAGGCCGAGATCTGGGACTACCTGCGGGCCTGCGTCGCCAAGTACGACCTGACCCCGCACCTGCGGTTCGGCAAGGAGGTCGTCGGACTGGAGTACGACGACGCGACCCGCGACTGGCGGGTGAGCGTCGCCGGGGAGGAGACGTTCACCACCAACGCCGTGGTCTCGGGCATCGGCGCGCTGCACGTGCCCTCGCTGCCCTCGATCCCCGGTCGCGAGAGCTTCGCGGGCGTCTCCTTCCACTCGGCGGAGTGGGACCACTCGGTGGACCTGACCGGCAAGCGGGTCGCGGTCATCGGCACCGGCGCCTCGGCCGTCCAGTTCGTCCCGCGGATCGCCGGGAAGGTCTCCAGCCTCCACGTCTTCCAGCGCACGCCGCCCTGGATCCAGCCCAAGCCCGACTTCCCCTTCTCCTCCCGGGCGAGACGGATCCTCGGCCTGCCCGGCGCCGCCAGGGCGTTGCGCACCTCGATCTACTGGGTGCTGGAGACCCGCGCGCTGGGCTTCACCGTCGACCCGCGCCTGATGAAGGTCCACGAGAAGATGGCCCTGAACCACCTCGCCAAACAGGTCCCCGACCCGGCGCTGCGTGCCAGGCTCACCCCCGGCTACACGATCGGCTGCAAGCGCATCCTGATCTCCAACGACTACTACCCGGCACTGGGCAGGGAGAACGTCGAGCTGATCACCGAGGAGGTGCGGGAGATCCGGGAGAACTCGATCGTCGACTCCACCGGCAGGGAGATCGAGGTCGACGTGATCATCTACGGCACCGGCTTCAAGGTCGTCGAGGCGCTGGACGAGCAGCGGATCATCGGCAGGAACGGCGTGAAGATCCAGGAGGCCTGGCAGGACGGCGTGGAGGCCTACTACGGCATCACCACCGCCGGGTTCCCGAATTTGTTCTTCCTGCTCGGCCCCAACACCGGCCTGGGCCACAACTCGGTCGTCTTCATGATCGAATCCCAGGTCCGGTACGTCCTCGACTGCCTGCGCCTGCTGTCGAGGACGAAGGCCAGAGCCCTCGACGTACACCCCGAGGCGCAACGCGACTACAACGACCGCCTCCAGGGCCGGCTGAGCCGGCGAGTCTGGAACGAGGGCGGCTGCGACAGCTGGTACCTCGACGAGCACGGCGTCAACAGGACCATCTGGCCCGGCTTCACCTTCGAGTACTGGGCACGCACCCGGAGGCTGAGGCCGGAGGCCTACGAACTGATCCGCTGAAGGGGCCCGGCGGCCCGTTCCCGCTGATTCGACAACGCCGACGGCACTGCCCTTCGGCGTTCTCGGCGTTCCTGGGCCGGGGGACACGCCCGTCACATCGATGTGAGGTGCGTCATATTCCACCGGTATGGACCGTACAAGATCGGCCCTCCATCATGAACAAGGCCTCCAAAGCGTGAACCGCAACTGGATGCCAACTCTCGGTCGTGCCGCACGCGTCCGCGCCTCACCCGTCCTGTCCGAACTTCGCGAACCGCGCCGCCGGAGAACCCGGCACCGCGGAAGGACCGGCGCCGCCGGAACCCCAGCAAGGAGACGCATGAGCACGCGCCCCGGCATCACGATCATTGGCTCCGGCTTCGCCGGACTCGGCATGGCGATCAAGCTCAAGGAAGCCGGATACCACGACTTCGTGATCCTGGAGAAGGACCAGGAGGTGGGCGGCACATGGCGGGACAACACCTACCCGGGCTGCGCCTGCGACGTCCCCTCACACCTCTACTCCTTCTCCTACGAGCTCAACCCGAACTGGTCTCGGATGTTCTCCGGCCAGGCCGAGATCTGGGACTACCTGCGGGCCTGCGTCGCCAAGTACGACCTGGAGCCGCACCTCCGTCTCGGCACGAAGGTCAGCGAGCTGGAGTACGACGACACGGCCCGTCACTGGCGGGTGAGCGTCGAAAACGGGGAGGCCTTCACCACCAACGCGGTGGTCTCAGGCGGCGGCGCGCTGCACGTGCCGTCCTTCCCCGCGATCCCCGGCCGGGAGAGCTTCGCGGGCGTCTCCTTCCACTCGGCGGAGTGGGACCACTCGGTGGACCTGACCGGCAAGCGGGTCGCGGTCATCGGCACCGGCGCCTCGGCCGTCCAGTTCGTCCCGCGGATCGCCCCGCGGGTCTCCCGACTCCACCTCTTCCAGCGGACGCCGCCCTGGATCCAGCCCAAGCCCGACTTCGTCTTCTCCGCACGCGCGAAGAGGCTCCTCGCCCTGCCGGGAGCCGCACGGACGCTGCGCACCTCGATCTACTGGGCGATGGAGAGCCTCGCCATGGGCTTCGCCGTCGACCCGCGCCTGATGAAGGTCCACCAGCGGGCGGCCCTGTACCACCTGAACAGCAAGGTCTCCGACCCCGTACTGCGTGCCAAGCTGACCCCGGACTACACGATCGGCTGCAAGCGCATGCTGCTGTCCAACGACTACTACCCGGCGATGGTCAGGGAGAACGTCGAGGTGATCACCGACGGGGTGCGGGAGATCCGGGAGAACTCGATCGTCGACTCCACCGGCAGGGAGATCGAGGTCGACGTGATCATCTACGGCACCGGCTTCAAGGTCACCGACACCCTGAGGAACCAGCGGATCATCGGCAGGAACGGCAGGAAGATCCAGGAGGCCTGGCAGGACGGCGTGGAGGCCTACTACGGCATCACCACCGCCGGGTTCCCGAACCTGTTCTTCCTGCTCGGCCCCAACACCGCCCTGGGCCACAACTCGGTCGTCTTCATGATCGAATCCCAGGTCCGGTACGTCCTCGACTGCCTGCGCCTGCTGTCGAGGACGAAGGCCAGAGCCCTCGACGTACGCCCCGAGGCGCAACGCGACTACAACGACCGCCTCCAGGGCCGGCTGAGCCGGCGAGTCTGGAACGAGGGCGGCTGCGACAGCTGGTACCTCGACGAGCACGGCGTCAACAGGACCATCTGGCCCGGCTTCACCTTCGAGTACTGGGCACGCACCCGGAGGCCGAGGCCGGAGGCCTACGAACTGATCCGCTGAGAGGTCCGGCGACCCGTTCCCGGCCGGCGGCGGAACGGCCACCTGGTCGCTCAATCGCTCGCTCGGTCATCGAAACCGGCGGCGCGGCCGAAGCCGCGCCGCCGGGCGTCCGTGCGTACCGCCGCGAGCGGCTACCTTCGCTCGCTCACCACCAGCGCGCTACCGCCGCCGCGCCGGGTCGGTTCCGCCACCGCCTGGAGCCTCCCGTGCCGCAGGAACTCGACGGCCGTGGCCGCGCCGATCTCGGGGTTCAGCACGAGGCTGTGCCCCCGGCGCGTGAGCTCGGCGCCGTAGCGATCGATGAACGCCTGCTCGGCCTGGGTCTGGGCGGTGTTGCGCTGCGTGGCCCGGGGGGCGGCGAGCGCCTCGGGCAGCGACATGCCGAAGTCCCAGCGGTTGACCAGGATCTGCAGCACCGTGGTGATGATCGTCGAGCCGCCGGGGGACCCCAGCGCGAGCAGCGGCCGGTCATCGTCCAGGACGATCGTCGGCGCCATCGAGGAGCGGGGGCGCTTGCCCGGCCCGGGCAGGTTCGGGTCACCGGGGGCGGGGCCGAAGGTGAAGTCGGTCAGCTCGTTGTTGAGCAGGAAGCCCCTGCCGGGGACGACGATGCCGTTGCCGCCGGTCGACTCGATGGTGATGTTGTAGGCGACCACGTTGCCCCACCGGTCCGCGACCACCAGGTGCGTGGTCTCCGGCCCCTCCTTCGCCGCCTCGGTGGCCTCCGCGGACGGCGCCGCCGGGCACGGCCCGTACATCCCGTCGGGGTCGCCGGGCGCGGCCGGGTGCGGCATCGCCCGCTCGCCGATCAGGCAGGCGCGCTCCTTGGCGAACCCGTCGGAGAGCAGTTCCCTGAGCGGGACGCCGGGGATGTCCCCGACGTACTTGCCCCGGTCGGCGAAGGCGAGCCTGGACGCCTCCAGGTATTCGTGCTCGCCGACCTTGGGCAGGGCCTCAAGGATGTTGAGCGCCTCGCCGACCGTCGAGCCTCCCGAGGACGGCGGCGCCATGCCGTACACGTCCATGCCCTTGTACGTCATCCTGGTCGGCGGCCGTTCGAGCGCCCGGTACGCCTTCAGGTCGGACAACTCCATCAGCCCCGGCCGCACGTTACGGGTGGATCCGGGGGTGACCGGCGGCTTCTTGACCGTGGCCACGACCTCGGCACCGAGGGCGCCGCCGTACAGCCACTCCCCACCCAGCCTGCCGAGCCTGCGGTAGGTGTCGGCCAGCTCGGGGTTGCGGAAGGTGGAGCCGACCGGCGGTGGGGCGCCGCCCGGCAGGTAGAGCCTGGCCGTTGAGGTGAAGTCCTTGAAGCGGGCGGCGTTGGCGGCGGTCTGGTCGTAGAAGGTCTGGTCGACCCTGAACCCCTTGGTGGCGACGTCGATCGCGGGTTTCAGCGCCTGGCGCAGCGAGAGCGTGCCGAACCTGCGCAGCGCCAGCTCCCACTGGGCCACACTGCCGGGCACCCCCGCCGAAAGTCCGCTGGTCACGGCGTCATCGAACGGGATGCCCTCCAGGGAGGCCGGGCCCATCGCCTTCGGCGCGGCCTCCCGGCCGTCGATGGTGTGGACCTTCTTGCGGCGCGCGTCGTAGTAGACGATGAACCCTCCGCCGGCCAGTCCCGCCGAGTAGGGCTCGGTCACGCCCAGGGTGGCGGCCGCGGCGACCGCGGCGTCCATGGCGTTGCCGCCCTCGCGCAACACGCCCAGCGCGGCCTTGCTGGCGTCGAGGTCGACGGTCGAGACCGCGCCACCGGATCCCTCCGCGACAGGTTTCTTCTCCGCCTGCGAGACCGGTGGAGACACCGCGGACGGGGACAGCGCCGGTGGAGACGCCAGCGCGGGCTGGACAAGCAGTAAGGAACTTCCCACCAGGATCCCCGCCAGGGGGGTGATGCGACGACTGATCATGATGACCTCCCGCAGACAGCTTGACTCAGCCTGTGAGCCTTGTCAGCCCCTTCCCTCACCCGAAGGGTGTAGTGCCACATACATCACTGAAGGGACGCAAACGCTGCGAAAGCGCACGTAAAGTGCTGAGCGTGCGTGCCGAATCCCGCCGGGTCGACCTCCTCCTCCCACTGTTCGTGGGGACCCTCCAGGTCGTGGGCACACTCGGTGTGCAGTGGTGGCAGGTCCACGACACCGGCATGCTCCGCGTCCCGCTCGGTCCGCTGGGCTACGCGCTGCTGCTGGCCGGGCCGCTGGCCCTGACCGTCCGGCGCCGCCACCCGGCGCTCAGCGTGATCGTCTCGGTGGACGCGACCCTGCTCTTCATCGGCCTGGGCCACGCCTACGGCCCGGTCTTCCTCAGCCCGATCATCGCGTTCCACACCGCCGTGGTCGGCGGCCACCGGCGGGTGGCATGGCCGCTGTGGGGCCTGGCCTACGTGTTCTTCGTGGTCTACCTGTCCTGGTTCGCCCCCGCCCCTCCTCCCGGCTGGTTCCACAACGTCGCGATGGCCGCGCTGATGGGCCTGGTGCTGGCGGTGGCGGAGTTCTCCCGGGCCAGGAACGAGCGGCAGGCCGAGCACAAGCGGGTGGAGCGGGAGGAGGTACGACGGCAGGCCAGCGAGGAGCGGCTGACCATGGCGCAGGAGCTGCACGACGTGCTCGCGCACAACATCTCCCTCATCCACGTCCAGGCCTCCACCGCGCTGCACCTCATCGAGGACCATCCCGAGCAGGCGAAGACCGCGCTCACCACGATCAAGCAGGCCTCCAAGGACGTGCTGACCGAGATGCGCTCGGTGCTCAACGTGCTCCGGGACGGCGCGCCCCGCTCCCCGACCGCCGGTCTGGACCGGCTCGACGAACTCATCGAGCGCAGCGGGCTACGGGTCGTCAAGAACGTCACCGGCGAGGCCAGGCCGCTGCCTCCCGGGGTCGACCGGGCCGGTTACCGTATCGTCCAGGAGGCCCTGACCAACGTCACCAGGCACGCCCCGGGCGCCTCGGTCACGGTCGCCCTCGACTACGGCCCCCGCGCGCTGACCCTTCAGGTCACCGACTCGGGCGGCAACGCCCCCGGCGAGAGTCTCGGCAGCGGCAACGGCGTCCCCGGCATGCGGGAACGGGCCTCGGCCCTCGGGGGAACGCTGACCGCCGCACACCATGGAAGGGGCTTCCGCGTCGAGGCCCGGCTGCCGATCCCGGAGGAGTCCGAATGATCAAGATTGTCCTCGCCGACGACCAGGCCCTCGTCAGGGCGGGGTTCCGGGCCCTGCTGGACGCGCAACCGGGGATGACCGTGGTGGCCGAGGCAGGCGACGGGGCCCAGGCCCTGCGGCTGGCCGCCGAACACGAGCCGGACGTGGTCCTGATGGACATCCGGATGCCCGGCATGGACGGGCTGACCGCCACCAGGAAGATGCCTCCCGGGCCGAAGATCATCATCTTGACCACCTTCGAGCTCGACGAGTACGTCTTCGAGGCCCTCCGCAACGGCGCCAGCGGCTTCCTGGTCAAGGACACCGAACCGGCCGAGCTCATCCAGGCCGTCCGGGTGGTGGCCGGAGGCGACGCGCTGCTCTCCCCCAGCGTGACCCGCCGCCTGATCGCCGAGTACGCCAGCCGCGCCAAGGAGCCGCACCGCAGCCGCGATCTCGACCTGCTCACCGACCGCGAGCGTGAGGTCCTCGCCCTGGTCGGCACCGGGATGACCAACGACGAGATCGCCGGCAAGCTCTTCATGAGCCCCGCCACCGCCAAGACCCACGTCAGCCGGACCATGATGAAACTCCATGCCCGCGACCGCGCCCAGCTCGTCGTCATCGCCTACGAATCCGGCCTCGTCCGCCCCGGCTGGGTCTGACGGCTCAGATCCCGGTAAAGGCTCCCGCCCGCTCGGCCCACTTGCGATACTCAGCGTGTTCACCAGAACACGAAGGGACATATCTTCATGGTCGTCAACGACCCCGGCCTGAAGGCCGGAGCCTGAGGTGCCGCACCGCGCACCGCTGGCTCCACGTTGACCAGCCCCAGCCATCACGATGTGGAGGTGCGAACCAGATGGCTACGTTGAACACACGCCGGCAGACCGACTCCGGGGTGCTTCCTCAGCCCCGGACCCTCGAATCCACCTCAGCAGACACCCCGCAGGGTCGGGACGAAACGGGACGTGGACGCCGCAAGGCAACGGGTGTTCGACCTGGGCGAGGGGAGACCGGCCAGACCGCACCAGCTGACCGGCGTCACCCCAAGGGCGCTGAGGCGTCCGAGGGAGCGAACCGTGAGGTTCACCCGGCCGTGTTCGTCCTGGACGTGCACAGCCGCCCGCTTGACCCGTGCCACCCTGCTCGTGCCCGTCGCCTGCTGGCGGCGGGCCGGGCGGTGGTGGTGCGCCATACCCCGTTCGTCATCCGCCTGCGCGACCGCACCGTGGCCGACTCCGTCGTCCAGGGCGTGCAGGTCGGCATCGACCCCGGCAGCAGACACACCGGCATCGCGGTGTTCCGCACCGGCCATGCCAGCCATGCCAACCGCACCGGCCTGTACGGCATTCAGCTCGACCACCGGGGCAGGCAGATCCGCGACAAGCTCACCGTCCGCGCCACGCTACGCCGGGGGCGCCGGTCGCGGAACCTGCGCTACCGAGCCCCCCGCTTCAACAACCGCACGAAACCGCAGGGGTGGCTGGTGCCGTCGCTGCGCCACCGCGTCGACACCACCATGTCGTGGGCGACCCGGCTGACCCGGTGGGCGCCCGTACGGACCGTCCACGTCGAGCGGGTCGCGTTCGACACCCACGTCCTGTCGGCGGGCAGGCCGCTCGAAGGAGTGGAATACCAGCAGGGCACCCTCGCCGGGTGCGAGGTCCGCGAGTACCTGCTGGCCAGGTGGGGGCGGGCGTGCGCCTACTGCGGCGCCCGCGGCGTGCCGTTGAACCTCGACCACCTCCACCCGCGCAGCCGAGGCGGCTCCGACCGCATCGACAACCTCGTCGTGGCGTGCATACCATGCAACCAGGCCAAGGCCGCCACCTTGGCCGAGGAGTTCCTGACCGACCGGCCGAAGGTACTGGCAAAGGTGCTTCGGCAGGTCAAGACCCCGTTGCGGGACGCCGCCGCTGTGAACACCACCCGGTGGGCACTGTGGCGGGCACTGAAGATCACCGGCCTGCCGGTCGCCGTCGCGTCCGGCGGGCGCACGAAATGGAATCGGTCCCGCACCGGCGCCGCGAAATCCCACACCCTCGACGCCCTGCACGTCGGCCACCTCAACACCGTGACCGGTTGGCCGTCCGTGGTCCTGGTGGTCGCGGCGACCGGGCGCGGCACTTATTCCCGCACCCGCAGCGACCGCTACGGATTCCCCCGGCTGGCCCTACCCCGAACCAAACGCCACCACGGTTACCAGACCGGTGACCTGGTCCGCGCCGTCGTCCCGGCCGGCACCAAAACCGGGACGCACACGGGACGGGTCGCGGTCCGCTCCACCGGCAGGTTCAACATCCGCACCCGGCACGGCCTCGTGCAGGGCATCCACCACCGCCATGTTCGCCTGCTCCAACGAGCCGACGGCTATGGCTACATCATCCGCCCAGAAGCGCGGCACAGTGCCGCGTTCTCTCCCCCGCCCGAAGGCGGGGGTATCCATGCTGGAAGTAACCGATGACATCGCGACGGAGCCACGCCCACCTGCGCCCCTCCCCCGAGACCTCGTCCCAGCCCCTGCCGAGTACGGCGCGCGAGCTCTTCGACGCGCTCCCGCAGCTCCCCGGACTGCGGACCGAGATCATCAATGGGAGACTGATAGTGAGCCCAGTGGGTACCCCCGAGCACGGCTGGCTCGCCATGCTGCTCGCTTACGAGCTACATCCACTGATCATGAGAAATGGTTGGCGTTCGTACACGGGAAACGTAGACGTCTGCATCGACGGACCTCGCGACCCCGTCGAACCCGACTTCGTGCTGGCGCGGGTCGACTGCCCGCGCTGGGGCGCCCGCGAGCTGCTCTCCTCCGGCCTGCTCATGGTGGCCGAGATCGTGTCGCCGGGAAGCGTCACCGACGACCGCGACGCAAGCCCGACATCTACGCCTCCGGTGGCGTCCCGGTGATGCTCCTCGTCGACCCGGTGGCCACCCCCGCCACCGTGATGGTCCTCAGCGACCCCAAGGAGGGGGCGTACCGGACCTCCACCCGGGTCGAGATGGGCTCGCACCTGCACATTCCCGAGCCGGTCGACTTCACCCTCGACACGTCGATCTTCGCGAACATCCAGGACGCGACATGACAGATGGGCTTACGCCCCGTACAGCGGGGTGATTCGCGGCGGGAGCGGTCCGGCGCCGCGCGGAGGGCGGTCTGGGCGTCGCACCCCCACCGGGAGGGCGCCGGGCGTCCAGTAAGGGCGATGTGAGCGCTGGGTAAGGAAATGTCACTGTCGGTTGACCTCCGGCGGGATTAGGTTTGCTCCGTGGGGATCTGGAGTGGCACCGGAGACATCCGCTGAGCGCGGGGGCGGCCACGCTGCTCGCCGGAGGGTTCGCCGCGGGGCTGGTGGCGGGCACCACCTCGTGCGCGGCCATGCAGGGCGGCCTGCTCACCGGACTCTCCTCAGGTGGCCGATCGGCCTGCTCCGGCGGGCTCGGCGGGCTCGCCCCGGGGCCGTCGAACCCCGCGAAGCCGTCGAGCCCGGCGGCCGTCGCGCTCTTCCTGGCCGGGCGCGCCGGCTCCCACGTGGCGGCCGGGGCACTGCTCGGACTGGCGGGATCCGCCGTACAGCTGGGACCTCAGCTCAGGGCCGCGCTGCTCGTCGTGGCCGGGATCGCGGTCATGATCTTCGGAATCCGCACGTTCGGCCGCGAGCGGGACCCAGGACCCGGCGGGCACGGCTGCGAACAGGCGCCGCGAAGCGGTGAGCCGGACGGCGGCCGCGGACCTGACGGACCTGACGGGGCCGACGGGGCCGCAGACGGGCGCGTCTCCTGGCGCGGCGCCCTCTCCCGGATCACCGCTCCCCGGCCCAGGGCGGTGGCGCTGGGTGCGGCGACGGTCCTGCTGCCGTGCGGGGTGACGCTCAGCGTCGAGATGGTGGCGGTCTCCAGCGGATCCGCGCTGGGCGGGGCCGCGGTGATGGCGGGGTTCGTGGCCGGGACGGCACCGGCGTTCGCGCTGCTCGGACTCATCCTGCGGCGGGCCGCCACCACCAGGCTGGCGGCGCTGGCGGGGGTCGTCGCGTTGGCGGCGGGCCTGTGGACCGTCTCCTCAGGGCTGCGCCTGGGAGGCTGGCTCCCCGGATCCGGCGGCCCGGCACTGGCGGCGGGCCTTCCCGCGCCGGGGACGGACGGCCCGGCGGAGGCGGCCACGCGCTCCGGTGGCGTGCGGCGGATCGAGATCTGGGCCACCCGCGACGGCTACCGTCCCGGTGTGGTGACCGCCCGCGCGGGAGTGCCCACCGAGCTCGTCTTCCACCTCGGGGGCGACCCGGGCTGCACCCGGACGCTCACCGTCGACGGTCGCGACGTGGCGCTCCCCGCCACCGTGCGACTCGGCGCACGGGACGCGGGCTCCCTGCGTTACAGCTGCTCGATGGGAATGTACGTGGGGTTCGTGAACTTCGTCTGAGCCGGACGCGAGACGGAACTCCAGGATTACCCTCCGCGATCGAGCGGTTACGTGGCACCCTGTGATCTGTCGGCTGCGTGCCGTCGGCAAGGAGGGGACATGGGGTGGTGGCCTGACGACCCGGAGGCGAGCGCGGGGCTAATACCCACCCCCCGGAGCACTGAGCACGAGAACGACACGGACGGCGAGACGGAGCTGCTGCTCTCCGCGCACGGCGGTGACGTGCAGGCCGCTCACCTGCTCGGCCGCCACTTCGCGCAGCGGGGCGACCGCTCGGCGGCGCGGCACTGGTGGGAGCGCGCGGCGGCCGCGGGCAATCTCGACAGCGCCTACAACCTGGGCGTCTGGCACGAGAAGCACGGCACCCCCGCGGAGGCCGCGAGGTGGTACGAGCTGGCGGCCGACGCCGGCGATGTCGAGGCTGCGGTGAACCTGGCGACGCTCCTGCTCGACCAGCACGGCGACGTCCCGGCCGCCCGGCGGTGGTACGAGACGGCGGCCAGGGCGGGCTCCCGTGCCGCGGCCAGGAGGCTCGCGCTGCTCTGCGAGGACGCCGGGGAGACGAAGTGCGCCGGGGAGTGGCACCGCAGGGCCGCCCTGGACGGTGATCTGGCCTCGGCCCACGACCTGGGGTTCCTCTCCTACGCCTCCGGCGAGGACGACGAGACGCTGCGCTGGTGGGAGCTGGCCGCCCGAGGCGGCCACGCCGACGCGGCCTACCACCTCGGCCTTTTCCTACAGGCCAACCGCGATCCGGAGGGGGCGGAGGCGTTCTACCGGCTGGCCGCCAGGAACGAGCATCCCGGAGCCGCGTCCGCGCTCGGCGGGATCGCGCTCTCCCTCGGCGACCTGCGCACCGCTCGCGCCTGGTTCGAGCGGGCCGCCTGCACCGGCAGGATCGACGACCAGCGGACCGCGGGGTTCGTGTGCGTGGAGATGAGCGACGCGCGGGGGGCCAGCCACTGGTTCAGCCGGGCCGCGGCGGGTGGCGATCCGGAGGCCGCTTTCAATTTCGGTCTGCTGCTCATCGCCGAGCACAGCGACCTGCGGGGCGGGCAGCACTGGTTCCGTCAGGCGGCACAGGCCGGGCACCACAGGGCAGCGGTCGAGCTGGCCGCGCTGCTGTCGGCCGCGGGTTTCTCCCGTGAGGCGGAGCGGTGGCTCGCCGATCCTCCGTCCCCGCTCTGGGATCGGAGCACCGAGCCCGAGCTCGTCGCCCGCGCCGAGCTGGCCGCGGCCGCCGTGGCCCGGCGGGGCGGCACCCCGCTGAGGGTCGGCGACCTGACCGAGCTCCTCGGCACCTGGGATCTCGTCACCCGGCCACTGCGCGACCATACCGACGTCACGGCCTGGCTGACCGAGCGGAGCGGGCTGCCGCCGGACGCGATCGAACACCTGGCGTCCATCCGGGCCACGCTGCTCCGCCCCGGCGGCGCCCCCTGGCCGGCCCCGGCGGAGGTCGAGCAGGCCCTGGCCACCGCCCGCGCCCTGCGCTCCGCCTGGTCCCCGTGACCGACACGGCCCGCGTCCCGATCAGTTGGGACGCGGGCCGTGCGGCGCCCGGATCAGGCGGCGACGACCTCGGAGACCGGCACGTAGGGCAGGCCGAGGGCGATGGCGACCTGCTCGTTGGTGAGCCGTCCCGCGTGGGTGTTGAGGCCCAGCGCGAGGGGGGCGTCCTGGCTGAGCGCGTCCTTCCAGCCGAGGCCGGCCAGCTTGACCGCGTAGGGCAGCGTGGCGTTGGTCAGGGCGTAGGTGGAGGTGTTGGCGACCGAGCCCGGCATGTTGGCCACGCAGTAGAAGACCGAGTCGTGGACCCGGTAGGTCGGCTCGGCGTGCGTGGTCGGCCGGGAGTCCTCGAAGCAGCCGCCCTGGTCGATGGCGATGTCGACGAGCACGGAGCCCGGCCTCATGGAGGAGACCAGCTCGTTGGAGACGAGGGTCGGGGCCTTGGCACCGGGGATCAGCACGGCCCCGATGACCAGGTCGGCCGCCAGGACCTCCTTCTCGATCGCGTACGAGGTCGAGACGAGGGTCTTGAGACGGCCCTGGTAGACGGCGTCGACGAAGCGCAGGCGGTCGATGTTGAGGTCGAGGACCGTGACGTCCGCGCCCATGCCGACCGCGATCTGCGCGGCGTTGAGCCCGGCCACGCCGGCCCCGATGACGACGACCTTGGCGGGGGCCACACCCGGCACGCCACCGGGCAGCACGCCGCGCCCGCCGTTGAACCGCATCAGGTTGTAGGCGCCGACCTGCGGGGCCAGGCGGCCCGCGACCTCGGACATCGGGGCGAGCAGCGGCAGGGTGTTGCCGACCTGGACCGTCTCGTACGCGATGGCGGTGACCTGCCGCTCCAGCAGGGCCTCGGCGCACTCGCGACCGGCCGCGAGGTGCAGGTAGGTGAAGAGCACCTGGCCGGGGCGCATGCGGTGGTACTCCTCCGCGATGGGCTCCTTCACCTTGAGGATCATCTCCGCCTGACCCCACACCTCGTCGGCGGCATCAAGGATCTTGGCTCCGGCGGAGACGTACTCCTCGTCACCGAGGTGCGAGCCGACGCCCGCGCCGCGCTGGACGTAGACGTCGTGGCCGTGCCGGACAAGCTCGTACACACCTGCCGGGGTCGCGGCGACACGGTACTCGTGGTTCTTGACCTCGGCAGGTACGCCGATCCTCATGGGAGTTCCTTTCGGGGTTTCGACGGGATGTCACAGTGAGCCTCGGGTGAGCCTCGGGTGAGCCTCGGGCGGCCGCTCGCGCTCAGAGCCGGCTCCACGCCTCCTTCAGCACCGAGCGCAGGATGGACTCGATCTCGTCGAACTCCCTGGGTCCGCAGATGAGCGGCGGGGCGAGCTGGATGACCGGGTCGCCCCGGTCGTCGGCGCGGCAGTAGAGACCCGCCTCGTACAGGGCCCCGGAGAGGAAGCCCCTGATGAGGCGTTCCGACTCCTCGGTGTCGAAGGTCTCCTTGGTGACCTTGTCCTTGACGAGTTCGACGCCCCAGAAGTAGCCGGAGCCGCGCACGTCGCCGACGATCGGCAGGTCGCGGAGGCGCTCCAGGGTGGAGCGGAAGACCGGCTCGTTGCGGGTGACATGGCCGAGCAGGTCCTCCCGCTCGAACAGGTCGAGGTTGGCCAGCGCGACGGCGGAGGAGACCGGGTGGCCGCCGAAGGTGTAGCCGTGGGCGAACATCTCGGTGCCGTTCTTGAACGGCTCGAAGAGGCGATCGGAGGCGATCATGGCGCCGATCGGCGAGTAGCCGCTGGTCATGCCCTTGGCACAGGTGATGATGTCGGGGACGTAGTCGAACTTCTGCCCGCCGAACATGGTGCCGAGGCGGCCGAAGGCACAGATGACCTCGTCCGAGACGAGCAGGACGTCGTACTCGTCGCAGATCTCACGGAGGCGCTGGAAGTATCCGGGCGGCGGCGGGAAGCAGCCGCCGGCGTTCTGCACCGGCTCGACGAAGACGGCGGCCACCGTGTCGGGGCCCTCCATCTCGATGGCGCGGGCGACGCGCTCGGCGGCCCAGTAGCCGTACTGCTCCGGTGTCATGCCGGGCACGCCGGTGATCTCGTCGGCGCGGTAGTGGTTGGTGTTGGGCACCCGGACCGAGCCGGGGACCAGCGGCTCGAACATCTGCTTGAAGGCGGGGATTCCGGTGATCGACAGGGCGCCCTGCGGGGTGCCGTGGTAGGCGATCTGGCGGCTGATGACCTTGTGCTTGAGCGGCTTGCCGGTCAGCTTGAAGTACTGCTTGGCGAGCTTCCACGCGCTCTCGACGGCCTCGCCGCCGCCGGTGGTGAAGAAGACCCGGTTGAGGTCGCCGGGGGTCTCGGCGGCGAGGCGCTGGGCCAGCTCGACCGCCTTGGGGTGCGCGTACGACCAGAGCGGGAAGAACGCCAGTTCCTGGGCCTGCTTGGCGGCGGCCTCGGCCAGCTCGCTGCGGCCGTGTCCCGCCTGGACCACGAAGAGCCCGGCGAGGCCGTCGAGGTAGCGCTTGCCGTGCACGTCGTAGATGTAGGAGCCCTCGCCCCTCACGATCATCGGCACCTCGGCGCCCTCATACGAGCTGTGCCGGGTGAAGTGCATCCACAGGTTGTCCTGCGCGGCCTTCATGAGTGAGGTCACGTCGGTGTTTTCAGGGTGCTTCATCACGATCTTCCCTCGTTTAGCTGAGCCCTCAACAGTCTGCCTGCCAGAACCGCTCTTGCCAAGTGAAAACGTGGTATTGAAGTGTTTAGAGCGTCGAAATCCGCAAAACATATATACAAGAACGACGAAATCCGTCATCGGATGCCGGTGCCCGACACCGGCGCCCGAATCTTACCCAACCCCCTGTCCCACTTGGCGGAACCCTGGCGCGCCGACGCCATGTGCGAGCGCCTCCGCGTCGGCGGCTGTGATCCAATAGGGCGGACCAGATATTCAGATGCGAGGGAAAGTCGTGACTCCTGACGAGATCGAGAACGCCGTCACCGCCGGCCTGCCCCAGGCGATCGCGGACCTCAAGAGGCTCGTCGCCATCCCCTCCGTGGCCTTCCCCGGCCACCCGGAGGAGCCTGTGCACGCGGCCGCCGCGCTGACCGAGGAACTGCTGCGGAGCACCGGCCTGCCCCGCGTCCAGCAGATCCCCGTCGAGGGGAGCTTCCCCGCCGTCTACGCCGAGGCCCCCGCCCCGCCCGGCGCGCCGACCGTCCTGTTGTACGCGCACTACGACGTGCAGCCCACGGGTGACCTCGTGCTCTGGCGCACCCCGCCCTTCGAGCCGACGGAGATCGATGGCGCGATCTACGGTCGCGGCGCGGCCGATGACAAGTCCGGCGTCATCTCCCATGTCGCGGCGCTCCGCACCTTCCAGGGCCGCTTCCCGGTCGGTGTCAAGGTCATCATCGAGGGCCAGGAGGAGTACGCCGGCGAGCGCCTGGAGTCCTTCGTCGAGCGCAACCCCGAACTGTTCCGCGCCGACGCGATCGTGGTCGCCGACACCGGCAACCCTCGGGTGGGCGATCCGTCGGTGACGACCTCGCTGCGCGGCATGGGCGCCTTCACCATCGAGGTGCGCACCCTCAGGGAGTCGCTGCACAGCGGCTCGTTCGGCGGCGCCGCCCCGGACGCCCTCGCGGCACTGATCCGGATGCTCGCCGCCCTGCACGACGACCACGGCGACATCCGCGTTCCCGGCCTGCCGCGCGGCAGTTTCCTCGGCTCCGGCCCGTCGGAGGAGGACTTCCGGTCCACCGCGGGCGTGCTCGACGGCGTCTCCACCATCGGCTCGGGCTCGCTGGCCGACCGTCTGTGGGCCTCGTACGCGATCACGGTCACCGGCCTGGACGTGCCGCCGGTCTCCGGCGCCGTCAACGCGGTCCAGGCCGTCGCCAGGGCCCGGGTGACCGTGCGGGTGCCCCCGGCCGGCGACCCGAAGACGACGATCGAGGCGGTCGTCGACTTCCTGCGGCAGGTCGCGCCCTGGGGCGTCCAGGTGGAGGTCGGCGACTACACCATGGGCTCCGGCTATCTCGCCGACACCGGTGGCGCGGCCCGCTCCGCGTTGAACCGGGCCATGGAGCGCGCCTTCGGCCGCCCGCCGCGCGACGTCGGCGCCGGTGGCTCGATCCCGCTCGTCTCCACCTTCGCCAGGCAGTTCCCCGCCGCCGCGATCCTGCTCTTCGGCGCCGAGGACGACGACGCGGCGATCCACGCCCCCAACGAGCGGGTGAACATCGAGGAACTCCGCCGCACCGCCACCGCCGAGGCGCTCTTCCTCCAGGAGTACGGCTCCTCGACGGTCTGACCGTCCAAGGTCCCGGCACGACGCCCACGGGTTCGTGCCGGGCTTTCTCCTTGTGCGACCGCGCGATCACCTGGCGGGCGGGCCCCGTCTTCTCCGGCTTTCCAGGGGGCTACCGTCCGGCGAGAAATCGCCATTGGTCGTACGATCACCTCGTGGTCTATCCCCCTGCAAGACCCCGCCGGCGTGTCCTGCCGTACCTGCTCGCCGTGGTGCTCGCCATCGCTCTGATCGCCGGGCTGCGCTGGTACTTCGGCGGCGGCCCGGGGGGCGAGCCGAACGGGCCCACCGCCTGTTCCGGCGAGTCGACGCAGATCAGGGTGGCGTCCTCGCAGGACAAGATCTGGATCCTGCGCGAGGTCGCGAAGGACTACAGCGGCCGTAGCGTGGCCGGGCGCTGCGCCGACGTGGTCATCGACGAGGCCAACTCCGGCACCGCGATGCGGGCGCTGGCCAAGGGGTGGGACGAGAGGACCGACGGCAGGCGGCCGGACGTCTGGTCGCCCGCCGCGTCGGCCTGGGTGACGCTGCTGCGCCAGCAGGCCTCCAACACCGACGGCACCGTACCGGTCGCCGACGGCAGACCGAGCCCGATCGTCACCGCTCCCCTGGTCTTCGCGATGCCCAAGCCGATGGCCCAGGCACTGGGCTGGCCCGGCAAGGCGATCGGCTGGTCGGAGCTGGCCGAGCTGGCGGCCGCCCCGCGGGGTTGGGCGAAGTACGGCCACCCCGAATGGGGCCGCTTCAAGCTGGGCAAGACCAACCCCAACTTCTCCACCAGCGGCCTGAACGCCACCATCGGCGCCTACTTCGCCGCCACCGGTACCACCTCGGACCTGACGGCCCGTGACGTGGCCGACCCGAAGACCCGGCGGTTCGTCCAGGGGGTGGAGCAGTCGATCGTGCACTACGGCGACATCTCCATGACGTTCCTGGGCAACCTGCTGCGCGCGGACGACCGGGGCGAGTCGATGGCCTACATCTCCGCGATCACCGTCGAGGAGAACTCGGTCACCGACTACAACCGGGGCAACCCCTCGGGCAACCCGGCCACCCTGGGCCGGCACGCCCCGCCGCGCACCCCGCTGGTGGCGGTCCAGCCCAAGGAGGGCACGCTCTACTCCGACCACCCCTACGTGCCGCTGACCTGGATGGACGCGGCCAAGAAGGCGGTCGCCGACGACTTTTTGAGCTACCTGCACAGCCCCGGGGTTCAGGCGAGGTTCCAGGAGTACGGCTACCGCTCCTTCGAGGGGAAGCCCGGCCCGCAGGCCACCGAGCAGAACGGCGTCATCCCGGGCGCCAAGATCACCACGCTGAGCCCACCCACCCCGGTCGTCCTGGACAGGGTCCTGCGGAGCTGGTCGGAACTGCGCAAGCGGGCCAACGTGCTGATCGTGGTGGACAAGTCCGGCTCGATGGAGGAGGAGGCGTCCGGCACCGGAGAGACCCGCCTGGAACTGGCCAAGAAGGCGGCGATCAACGCGCTGCCCCAGTTCCGGGGGGATGACAAGGTCGGCCTGTGGGCCTTCTCCACCGCGCAGGACGGCGAGAAGGACTATCTGGAGCTGGTCCCGATCGACCGGGTGTCGAAGATCGGTGGCGCTCTCCGCGACCGGTTGAACGGGCTGACCGCCGGGGGCGGAACCGGGCTGTACGACACCACGCTGGCGGCCGTCGAACGGATGCGCGGCGCCAGGGACGAGGGGGCGATCAACGCGGTGGTCTTCCTCACCGACGGCAAGAACGAGAAGAACGGCGGCAGCGACCTGGACAACCTGCTCGGCAGGCTCAACCCGGAGGTGCGGCTGTTCACCATCGGGTACGGCGAGGGCGCGGACCAGGGGGTGCTCAAGCAGATCGCCGAGGCCACCGACGGGGCCGCCTACGACTCGTCCCGGGCGGACACCATCGACCAGGTCTTCACCAGCGTGATCTCCAACTTCTGACCGCGAGGAGAGGACCTCTCCGATCGCGGAGAACGAGGACTTTCGACCGTGGCGAACTCCGAAGGCGGTTCATTCGTCGGATAAGTACAGACATCCCCCGGGAGGCAGGGTTGTACCAGCAGCCGCAGCGACGGCGTAGGAACTTCGCCCCGTTCATCGTCGCGATCATTCTCGCCGGAGCTCTGATCGTCGCCCTGCGGATCTTCGTCGGCGCGAACGAACCCGGAGGGCCGGGCGCGTCGGAGGCCGGCGAGCGGCCCAAGGCGTGCGACGACGGCGTCACCCTGACCGTCGCCGCCTCGTCGGAGAAGGCCGAGCTGCTCAGGAAGATCGCCTCCGGCTACAGCGGCAGGACCGTGGAAGGGCGCTGCGCCGACGTCGTCATCGAGACCAAGGCGAGCGGCGGCGCGCTGCAGGCCCTGGCCAGGGGCTGGGACGAGCGGCAGGACGGCCCCCGCCCCGACGTGTGGTCACCCGCCAGCAGCGGCTGGGTCACCCTGCTCCAGCAGCGCGTCGCGGGAAGGGACACCGGTTCCCTGGTCGCCGCCGAGAACCCGTCGATCGCCAAGACGCCCCTGGTCGTGGCGATGCCCATGCCGATGGCCCAGGCGCTGGGCTGGCCGGACAAGAAGCTCGGCTGGTCGGACCTGCTCGCCGTGTCGGCCGGGTCGTGGGCGAAGTACGGTCACCCCGAGTGGGGCCGTTTCAAGCTGGGCAAGACCAATCCCAACTTCTCCACCAGCGGCCTGAACGCCACGGTCGGCGCCTACTTCGCGGCGACCGGCCTGTCCGGCGACCTGTCGGAGAAGAACGTGGCCGACGCCAGGACCAGGGACTTCGTCCGGGAGGTGGAACGCTCGATCGTGCACTACGGCGACACGACGCTGACGTTCCTGTCCAACCTCCAGCGGGCCGACGACGCGGGCGCGGGCCTGAGCTACATCTCCGCGGTGGCGGTGGAGGAGAAGTCGGTCTGGGACTACAACCAGGGCAACCCGACCGGTGACCCCGCGACGCTGGGCAGGCACGCCAAGCCCAAGGTGCCGCTGGTGGCGATCTATCCCAAGGAGGGCACGCTCTACTCCGACAACCCGTACGCGGTGCTGACCGCCTCGTGGGTCGACGACGCCAAGCGGGCGGTGGCGGCCGACTTCCTGGCGCACCTGCGGGCTCCCGAGCAGCAGGAGCGGTTCGCCGAGTTCGCCTTCCGCTCCCACGACGGCAAGGCGGGCAAGCTGATCACCCAGGCGAACGGGCTGCTGCCCGCCGAGCCGAAGGCGACCCTCAGCCCGCCCGCGCCGAACGTGCTCGACAAGGTGCTCACCAGCTGGGCCGACCTGCGCAAGCCCGCGAACGTCCTCATGGTCATCGACGTCTCCGGCTCGATGGGCGCCACCGTGCCCGGCACCGGCAAGAGCAAGCTCGACCTGGCCAAGCAGGCCGCGATCAACGCGCTGCCCCAGTTCGCCGCGCACGACAAGGTCGGGCTGTGGATGTTCTCCACCAAGCGGGACGGCGACAGGGACCACCTGGAACTGGCCTCGCTCTCCGCCGTCGACGACGCCCAGCGCAAGAAGCTGCGCGCCAGGCTGGACGGCCTGACCCCCGACGGCGGCACCGGCCTGTACGACACCGCCCTCGCCGCCCACGAGCGGGTACGGAAGCTGCGGAACGGTGACGCGATCAACGCGGTGGTCTTCCTGACCGACGGCAAGAACGAGGACCCCGACAGCCTCGCCCTGGAGAACCTGCTGCCCGAACTGCGCACCGAACCCGGCCAGGAGACGGTGCGGATGTTCACCATCGCCTACGGCCAGGACGCCGACCTCGACGTGCTGCGCAAGATCTCCGAGGCGACCAGCGCCGCCGCGTATGACTCTCGCAAACCTGGAAGTATCGACCAGGTGTTCACCGCGGTGGTATCCAACTTCTGATGGCACGCTTCGTCGACGAACTCAAGGACCCCTGGGGCCTGCTGCTGGCCGCGACCGCCGGCGGCGCCGCGTGGGCCGTCAGCGTGCATCCGGTCGCCGCCGGGTTCGTCGGCGTCGTCGTCTGGCTGGCCAAGGCCGGGATCTCGGCGTTACCGGAGCGCGGGAGCCGCGACCGGCCGGCCGTCACCGCCGGCAGCCAGGAGGAGTACTGGCTGAGACGGGCGGGATCCGCCGCCTACGGCTTCGCCGAGCTGAGCGCCTCGATGGGGCAGGGGCCGCTGGCCGAGCGGATCGCGCTGATGCGCCCCCAGGTGGACGACTCGACGGCCACCCTGGAGCGGCTGGCCGAGCAGGCCTCGCTCACCGGCACCGCGCTGGCCAGGTTCGATCTCGACAAGCTCGGCCACGAGCAGGCCCGGCTGACCCGAGCCCGCGCGGAGGCCAGGAAGGCCCTGGTCGCGGACCTCGACCGCGCCCTCGCCTCGCTGGCCTCCCAGCGGGCCGTGGTCGACCGGCTCGCCTCGGCCCGCGAGCAGGTGCTCGCCCGGATGGAGTCGAGCACCATCAGCATCGAGGAGCTCCTCGCCCGTGTGGTGGAGCTGTCGGCGGTGTCGGCGAACGGCCGGCTGGAGCCGACCCGGGTACTGGACGAGCTCGCCGACGCCCTTGAAGGAGTCCGCCAGGGCCTCCACGAAACCGAGCAGATCACGCGCGACGCGCTGGATCGATAAGGAGCCCCCATGTTCAAGGTCATCCGCAGGGCCTGGCGTTACCTGGTCTTCGCCCTCTCCGGGCGGCTGGACGAGCTGTCCGACCCCCGCGTCCAGATCGAGCAGGCCATCGCGGAGGCCAAGGAGCAGCACCAGCGGCTGAGCCAGCAGGCCGCCTCGGTCATCGGCAACGAGCGCGAGATGGAGATGAAGCTCGCCCGCTCGATGGAGGAGACCGGGAAGCTCCAGGCCAACGCCCGCCAGGCCCTCCTGCTGGCCGAACAGGCGCGGTCCGCGGGCGACGAGCGCAAGGCCCTGTCGTACGAGGACTCGGCCCGGGCCTTCGCCTCCCGCCTGGTGGCGGCCGAGGCCGCGCAGCAGGAGTCGCAGCTGACGTACGAGCGGGCCAGGCAGTTCTCCGCCCAGGCGCGCGCCGCGGTCGAGAACAACGCGATGGCCCTGCAGAAGAAGATCGCCGAGCGGATGCGGCTGCTCTCCCAGCTCGACCAGGCCAAGGTCCAGGAGGAGCTCAACAAGGCCATGGGCGATCTGTCCGGGCTCACCCCCGCCGGTGAGACGCCCACCCTGGACCAGGTCCGCGACAAGATCGAGAAGCGCTACGCCCGCGCACTCGGCGAGGCCGAGCTGACCTCGGGCTCCGTCGAGGCCCGCATGATCGAGGTCGAGCGCGCCGCCATCGACGTCGAGGGCGCGGCCCGCCTGGAGGCCATCAGGGAGAGCCTGAACACCGACAGGAAGCCCGAGATCGGGAAGTAGGCCCCGCGGTGGATCGACCGCCGCCCAGCCCTCGCCGGACCGGGTTCCCCGCGCCGGCGACACGCCCCTCGCAGGGGCGCACCCGGCGGGACGGGGTGGCCACGGACCCGCTCGCCGAACCTGCCTCGCGGCGAACGTACGACCGGGGCGAGGGTGCCCGCTCCCGGCGTGGTTCAGCGGACGGGCAGGTCGTAGACGCGCCGCACGCTGGTGGGGGCGGCACTGAGGTCGGCCCCGTAGATGTGCAGCGAGATGGCGGTCTCGTCCCCCGTGTTGTGGACGCGGTGGATGTCGCCGGGCGGGGCGAAACCGCTGACCTCTCCGGTCTGGTTGGCGGTCCTGCCGATCTCGGTCAGGTGGTCGCCGTGGTCGCGGTAGAGCGTCTCGTACTCGACACCCCGCAGCACGCCGAACACGCACCAGGCGATGTGGTCGTGGATCGCGGTCCGCTGACCGGGCCGCCAGACCACGGCCACGATCGAGAAGCCCTCCTCGGCGTGCAGGGTGTGGCCGATGTAGCCGTCGGGGTCGCCGAGGCGCTCCTCCTCGGTGAGGATCTCGGGGGACGGCAGCCGTTCGCGCAGCAGGTCGGCTACCGCGAAGGCGGTCGCCCTGGGGTCGGCGGACGGATCGACGAGTTCCCTGACCCCCTCGACGATCTCGGCCAGGCCTGGACGGGTGCGCGTCAACGTCTTCATGGCCCCAGGATGCGCCGAGGGGATACATAACGTCTAATGCCCATTTTTCCGTTCATTCATCGATAAAGTTGATACATGCTCGATATCGTGCGGCTTCGTGTCCTCGCCGCGGTGGCCAGACACGGCTCGGTGACCGCGGCTGCCAGGGAACTGCACTACTCCCAGCCCTCGGTCAGCCACCATCTCGCGAAGCTCGAGGCCGAGACCGGGGCCAAGCTGATCCAGCGGGTCGGCCGGGGCATCCGGCTGACCGAGGCGGGCCGTCTGCTGGCCGAGCGGGCCACCGAGATCATCGGCCGCCTGGACTCCGCCTCCGCCGAGTTGTCGGCGCACGTGGGCCTGCGCGCCGGACGGGTCAGACTGGCCGCCTTCCCCTCCGCCCTGGGCACGTTCGTGCCACAGGCCGCCGCCGCCCTCGCCCGGGAGCACCCCGGCCTGGAGTTGCGGCTGACCGAGACCGAGCCCCCTGACGCGCTGCGCATGCTCCGGGCGGGCTACGTGGACGTGGCGGTCATCTTCCGCTTCGAGAACACCGACCCGGAGGACGACGGGATCCGCCTGCTGCACCTGCTGGACGACACCAGTTACCTGGTCACCTCCGGCCAGAGTGACGACGGCGGCGATCTGGCCTCGCACCGCGGCTCCCGGTGGATCGGCGGCTGCGACCGGTGCCGCAGCCACCTGCTGGAACTGTGCGCCAGGGCGGGCTTCGAGCCGGAGATCGCCTTCACGACCGACGACGCCGTCGCGGTCCAGGCCCTGGTCGCCGCCGGGATCGGGGTGACCGCCCTGCCGAGCCTCGCCCTGCGGGCCCACCGGAACCCGGAGGTCACCCTGACCGAACTGCCCGGCTCGACCCGCCGCGTCTACGCCGCCACCTACGGCGAGCCCCCCGACCCGCCGGCCACCGCCGCCCTGCTCGCCACCCTGACCTCGGTGACCCGCCCTTAGCCGCCGGCCGTGGCCGACCGCCCGCGCCCGCCGGCCCCGGAGACTCAGCGGAAGCGGTAGGTCGTGGTGGAGGTGAACTCCTCGCCGGGGCGCAGGACCGTGGAGGGGAAGTGGTCCTGGTTGGGCGAGTCGGGGAAGTGCTGGGTCTCCAGGCAGAGGCCGGCGTGCCTGCCGTACGCGGTGGCGATGCCGTCCAGCATGTTGCCGGAGTAGAACTGCACGCCGGGCTCGGTGGTGGAGACCTCCATGACGCGCCCGCTGACCGGTTCGCTGACCTCGATGCCGCCGCGCAGCACGTAGCAGTGGTCGTAGCCGCCCCCCAGCAGCGGATCGTCGATCCTGTCGCCGATCTCCCGCGGGGTCGTGAAGTCGAACGGGGTGCCCGCCACCGGGGCCAGCTCACCGGTCGGAATCTTGGTGGAGTCGACGGGGAGGTAGCGGTCGGCGTCGATCCGGATCACGTGCTTGAGGATGTCGCCGCCGCCGGCGAGGTTGAAGTAGGAGTGGTTGGTCAGGTTCAGCACCGTTGGCGCGTCGGTGAAGGCGCGGTAGTCCAGCCTTAGCGCGTCCTCGGTCAGCGTGTAGGTGAGCGAGGCGGTCAGCATGCCCGGATAGCCCTCCTCGCCGTTGAGGCTGACATATTCCAGCGTGATGGCCGAGGTGGAGACCTCGGTCACCCGCCACACCCGGTTGGAGAAGCCGCCGGGGCCGCCGTGCAGGCTGTTGGGGTCGTTGTTGACCGGCAGTTCGTGGTCACGGCCGTCGAGGGTGAAACGCCCGTTCGCGATGCGGTTTCCGTACCGGCCGACCACGGCGCCGAAGTAGCGGCTGCGCGTCAGGTAGTCGTCGAGGCCGGTGTAGCCGAGGACCACGTCGACGCCGTGGACCTCCAGCGACTGCAGGATCGCCCCGTAGCTGAGGATCGAGGCGCGCATCGGCCCGCTCGACAGCACGTGCCGCTCGACATGCTCCCCCGTCGGGGTGATTCCGAAGTTCATCAAAAACCTCCAACGTGGAGACCTGGGGCCTCAGCCCCGGGGGAAAAGCGCGGCACGGTCTGTGGATTCACGGACGACCAGGTGGGTGTCGAGGGTGGCCAGGGTGGGGGTGGCGCCCTCGTCGAAGGACTGCAGCAGCAGATCCACCGCCATCCGCCCGGCGGCGGCCGTGGGCATGGCCACGCTGGTCAGCTTGGGCCGGTTCAGCCGCCCGGCCACTATGTCGTCGACGCCGACCACGCTGATGTCGTCGGGGACGCGCACACCCCGTTCGTACAGCCCCTCGATGAGCCCGATGGCCACCAGGTCGTTGTAGGCGAGCACGCCGGTCACGCCGGAGGCGATCACCTCCTCGGCGACGGCGAGGCCGCCCCGCTCGGTGGGCGCGTTCGGGCCGAGGATCACCAGTTCGACGCCGTCCATCGCGGCCGCCGCGGCACGCATCTCGCCGCTGGTCCACGAGCCGCTCGGCCCGGACAGCAGGGCGATCCTGCGGTGGCCGAGCCCGGTCAGGTGCTCGATGGCGAGGCGGGCGCCCTGGCCCACGTCCATCAGTATCGTCGGCATGCCCTTCACCCTCCGGTTGACCACCACGAACGGCACCTCGGCGTGGAGACGCTCTATGACCCGGTTGGAGAGCCGCGGGCTGCAGAGCAGGACCCCGTCCACCTGCTTGGCGAGGGTCTGGATCAGCTCCTCCTCGACCTGCGGATCCTCGTCGGTGTCGGCGACGAACACGTGGTAGTCGCGGGCTCTGGCGTGCGCCTGGGCGGCCTTGATCAGCGGCGGGAAGAACGGGTTGGAGATGTCCGCGACGATGAGGCCGATGTTGTGGGTCCTGCCGGTGGTGAGTGCCCGCGCGGCGCGGTTGGGCCGGTAGCCGAGGTCCTCGGCGACCGCGAGCACGCGATTGCGGGTCTCGGCGTTCACCAGGTGCGGCGCCGAGAAGGTGCGGGACACCGTCGAGACGTGCACTCCCGACGCCCGCGCCACATCTCTGATCGTCGCTGCCACCGTGCTCCTCCGTCATGGCCCTTCACCGGCCTCTGAGCACATTAGTGCAAGCGGTTGCGTAACTGTCAACGCCGGAACCGGACCGGGATCGGGCCCCGCAGTAGGGGGCACGGGGCGATGAAAGTTACAAATAACGAAAAATCCGCAGATAAGCGGTGGTTTACAAAATTGGGCCCTTGACGTTGCCGGGATATGTCCGCCATGTTTCATGCAACCGGTTGCAGCCCCTGACGCCGACTCGGAAGGAGTTGCCGGCGATGGCAATCACCACGGCGAATCCCCGGATACGCCGCCGCCCGGGCCACGCGGCCAGGACCCCCTACCTGCTGATCGCCCCCGCGGTGATCGCGATGCTCGGCTTCCTCGTCTACCCGATGGCCAGCGTCATCTACTACAGCCTGCAGACCTACAACGTCACCAAGCCCTGGGACAACGGCTTCGCCGGCCTCGACAACTTCCGCAGGCTGCTGTTCGAGGACCCGCTGTTCTGGCAGAGCCTCGGCTTCAGCCTCAAGTGGGTCGGCGTCGAGGTGTTCCTGCAGCTGGTGTTCGGGCTGGTCCTGGCGCTGATCGTGAACGAGACCTTCGTCGGCCGCGGCCTGGCACGGGCGACCGTGTTCTCCCCCTGGGCGGTCTCCGGGGTGCTGACCACCGGCATCTGGATCCTGCTCTACAACCCGACGACCGGCGTCTCCCGCTACCTCGCCGACCTCGGCCTCATGCAGTACGGCGCCGCGCCGCTGGCCAACCCGGACACCGTCTTCTGGGCGGCCGTGCTCGCCGAGCTCTGGCGCGGGGTTCCGTTCTTCGCGATCCTGCTCCTGGCCGACCTGCAGAGCATCTCCAAGGAGCTCTACGAGGCGGCCTCGGTGGACGGTGCCTCGCGGGTGCGGCGGTTCGTCCACATCACGCTGCCGCACCTCAAGGACGCGATCATCCTGTCCACGCTGCTGCGCTGCGTGTGGGAGTTCAACAACGTCGACCTGCTCTACACGCTGACCGGCGGCGGCCCGGCGCACGCGACCACCACACTGCCGCTGTACGTGGCGGCCAAGGCCGTGCAGTCCCACGACTTCGGGTACGGCTCGGCGCTGACCACCGCCGCCTTCCTGATCCTGACCTTCTTCTCGATCGCCTACCTGCGGCTGAGCAAGTTCGGAGCGAAGTCATGACACTCCAGACGGCCGAACGGCCGCGCCTGGCCCCGTCCGCGCTCGCGCCGCGTACCGGCCGCAGGGAGAAGGGGAAGGTCGGCCGCTGGGAGATCTGGGTCCCCCTCGGGCTCTACCTGCTGTTCACGCTGGTCCCCTTCTACTGGATGCTGGTCTTCGCGTTCCGGCCCAGGGGATCGACCTCGCTGCTGCCCTGGCCGATCACGTTCGACAACTTCGCGACGGTCTGGAACGACCTGAGCTTCGCGGTCTTCTTCAAGAACAGCCTGATGGTGGGCGTCGCCTCCCTGGTCATGACGACCGTGGTCGCGCTGGCCGGCGGCTACGCCCTGGCCAGGTACGAGTTCCGCGGCCGGAAGCTGTTCATGGTCGGGATGCTCTGCACCCAGTTCATCCCCGGCGCGATGATGCTGATCCCGCTCTTCGAGATCTTCCGCGTCCTCGGCCTGGTCAACTCGCTGTGGAGCCTGGTGATCGCCGAGACGGTCTTCCAGCTGCCGCTCTCCCTCATCCTGATCAGCGGCTTCATCAGGAACGTCCCGGTGGAGCTGGAGCAGGCCGCCTGGGTGGACGGCTGCGGCCGGCTGCGCGGCTTCTTCGCCGTGGTGCTGCCGCTGCTGCGCCCCGCCCTGGTCGCGGTCGGCTCGTTCGCCTTCATCCACAGCTGGAACAACTTCCTGTTCGCGCTGATGTTCGTCAGCGAGCAGGAGAAGTTCACGGTGCCCGTCGGCCTCGCGTACACCCTGGGCGAGTTCAGCGTGGACTTCGGTGCCCTGGCCGCGGGCGGCGTCGTCGCCGCCGTACCGGTGGTGCTGGTCTTCGCGGTGATCCAGCGCTATCTGGTACAGGGCATGTCCGCCGGGGCGGTGAAGGGATGAGTCCCCTGGCGGCGAGTCCCATGTCGACTAAGGAACGGTGAGCGACCAATGACACGAACTCTCGTCACCGGGAGCGCCGGGCGGCTGGGCCGGAGCGTGGTCACCGCGCTGGCAGACGCCGGGCACGAGGTGATCGGCGTGGACACCGCGCCGGGCACCCCCTCGGCGGCCGCCGCGGTGCTCCCCGCCGACCTGACGGATCTGGGGGAGTCCTTCGAGGTGATGACCAGGTTCCGGCCGGACGCCGTGGTGCACCTGGCCGCGATCGCCACCCCGTTCAGCAGGACGGACGCCTTCACCTACCGGGTCAACACCCAGCTGGCGTTCAACGTCTGCGAGGCGGCCGCCGGGGTCGGGGTCGAGCGGATCGTGGTCGCCAGCAGCCCCACGGTCATCGGGTACGGCACGGAGGGCTGGGTCCCCTCCTACCTGCCGCTCGACGAGGACCATCCGGTCGCGCCGTGGAACGCCTACAGCCTGTCCAAGCTGGTCGCCGAGCAGGTGATGGCCACGTTCGCGCGCAGTTCGAAGGCGAGGTTCGCGGCCGTGCGGCCCTGCTTCGTCGTCGCCCCCGAGGAGTGGGCGGGCGCGCCCACCCAGTCGGGGCACACGATCGCCGAGCGGCTGGACCGGCCGGAGATCGCGGGGACGTCGCTGTTCAACTACATCGACGCCCGTGACGCCTCCGACATGGTGCTGGCCCTGCTGGACAAGCTGCCCGGACTGCCGAGCGGCGAGGTGTTCTTCGCGGGCGCGGCCGACGCGCTGGCCCGTGAGCCACTGGCCGAACTCCTCCCCCGGGTCAACCCCGCGACCGCGGGACTCGCGGAGAAACTGACCGGCTCGACGCCTGCCTTCTCCTCGGCCAAGGCCGGGCGACTGCTCGGCTGGCAGGCGAAGCGGAGCTGGCGCACCGAGATTGGAGCCCTGTGATGAACCTCAGCGGAGTGCTGTTCTTTCCCGTCACCCCGTTCCGCGCCGACGGGTCGGTGGCCGGTGACGTACTGGCCGAGCATGTGCGGCGCGGGCTGGAGCACGGTCCCGGCGGGGTCTTCGTGGCCTGCGGGACCGGCGAGTTCTCCGCGCTGTCGGAGGCGGAGCACGCCCAGGCGGTGCGGATCGCGGCCGAGACCGTGAACGGCCGGGTGCCGGTGCTGGCGGGAGCGGGAGGGCCGATCGGCGCCGCGCTCGCCCAGGCCAGGGCGGCCAGGGACGCCGGCGCCGACGGGCTGCTGCTCATGCCGCCCTACCTGGTGAACGGTACGCGCGAGGGCTACTCGGCGTACGTCTCGGCGGTCGCCGGGGTGCTGCCCACGATCATCTACCAGCGCGGCTCGGTGGTACTGGCCCCCGAGCAGGCGGTCGAGCTGTCCCGGATCCCCGGTGTGATCGGGATCAAGGACGGCGTCGGCGACATCGACCGCATGCAGCGGACGGTGCTGGCGGTGCGGGAGGAACGGCCCGACTTCCTGTTCTTCAACGGCCTGCCGACGGCCGAGCTGACCATGCCGGCCTACCGTGGCATCGGGGTGGAGCTGTACTCCAGCGCGGTCTTCTGTTTCGCCCCCGAGATCGCCACCGCCTATCTGGGCGGCGACGAGCGGCTGATCAGGGAGTTCTACGCCCCCCTGGTCCGGCTCCGCGACCGGGTTCCCGGTTACGCGGTCTCGCTGGTCAAGGCCGGGGTACGGCACCGCGGCCTGGATGTCGGCGGGGTACGGCCGCCGCTGGTCGACCCCTCCACCGAGCACGTGGAGGAGCTCGCCGGGCTGATCAAGTCCGGCCTGGCCCTGGTCGGGCGGTGAGCGGCCGATGACCGCGCGGCCAGTGATCACCTCCCTGGAGACGACGCTGCGGACCGTGGCGCTGCCGCGGCCGTGGGGTGCCGACGTGCCCGCCAACCACGTGGTCGTCGTACGGCTGACACTGGCCGACGGACGGAGCGGGACCGGGTTCTCCTGGACCCCGCAGATCGGGGCCCGGGCGGTGCGGGCCCTGCTGGACGGCGAGATCGGCGAGGCCGTCGTCGGTCTGGAGCCGCATCCGGAGGTCGTCTGGGACCGGCTCTGGCGGCACCTGCGCGAGGCGGGCGGCGGCGGGCTCACCACGATCGCGATGGCCGGGGTCGACCTGGCGCTGTGGGACCTGCGCTGCGGCGAGGCGGGGCTGGTCGACACGCTCGGGCGGCGCCGTGACAGCGTGCCGGTGTACGGCAGCGGCGTGAACCTGCACTACTCGATGGAGGAGCTCGTCGCGCAGGCCGGGCGGTGGCGGGCCGCGGGCCACCCGGCGGTCAAGGTCAAGGTGGGCCGCGACTCGCTGGCCGAGGACGTGGCGCGGGTCGCCGCGGTCCGCGAGGTGATCGGGCCGGACACGCTGCTCATGGTGGACGCCAACCAGCGCTGGGACCTGCCTCGGGCCCGGCGGGCGATCTCCGCCCTGGCGGAGTACGGACTGCACTGGGTGGAGGAGCCGCTGCCCGCCGACGACGTGACCGGGCAGGCCCGGCTCCGCTCCTGCGTCGAGGTCCCGATCGCCGTGGGAGAGAGCGCCTACTCCGTCTACGACTTCCGGGACCTGCTCCTCGCCGGGGCCTGCGACGTCCTGCAGCCGAACGTGGTGCGGGTCGGCGGGATCACCCCGCTGCTCAGGATCGCCGAGCTGGCCAGGACGTTCGGGGTGCCCGTCTACCCGCACCTGCTGCCGGAGATCTCCGGGCAGCTCGCCCTGGCCCTGCCGCTGCCGTGCATGACCGAGGAGGTCGAGGACGCCTCCTTCGCGGCGCTCGGCCTGATCGAAGAGCCCTACCCGGTCTCGGTGGAGAAGGGCGAGCTGCGCGCCGGAGACCACCGGGGCCTTGGACTGCGATGGAGGTGACCTGATGAAACCGGTTCGCGTGGTGCTGGCCGGGGCGCACGGGCACGGCTGGTGGCACCTGTCGAACGTGCGGCGGCTGACCGAGGCGGGGCTGGTCGAGCTGGTCGGGGTGTGCGACGTGCGGCCGGCCTGTGACCTGCCCGCCGGGGTGGAGTTCTCCGGCGACCTGGCCGGGCTGATCGGGCGTGCCTCCGCCGAGGTGACGATCCTGTGCACCCCCATCCACACCCACGCGGAGCTGGCGGAGCGGGCACTGCGCGCCGGCTCGCACGTGCTGCTGGAGAAGCCGCCCGCCGCGACCTACGCCGGCTACGAGCGGATCGCCGCGGTGGTCGCCGAGACCGGGCTCGCCTGCCAGGTGGGATTCCAGAGCCTGGGCTCGGCGGCGATCCCCGCGATCCGGCGGATGGTCGCCGAGGGAGCGATCGGCCGGGTCACCGGGATCGGTGCCGCGGGCGCGTGGGAACGCCCCTACACCTACTACAGCCGGGTGCCGTGGGCCGGCAGGCGCGAGGTCGACGGGGTGCCCGTGGTGGACGGCGCCCTCACCAACCCGCTCGCGCACGCGACCGCGACCGCGCTGGCCATCTCCGGGGCGGAGGTGGGAGACGTCGAGGTCGAGCTCTACCGGGCCAACGCGATCGAGGCGGACGACACCTCGTCCGTGCGGATGCGGATGGACGACGGGACCGTGGTGACCGTCGCGGTCTCGCTCTGCGCGGATCGGCGGCACGAGCCGTACCTGATCGTGCACGGCGAGGAGGGACGGATCAGGCTGACCTACACCGAGGACCGGGTCGAGTTCGACGGGACCTCGGCCGTGCACCCGAGGACCGACCTGCTGGAGAACCTCGTCGCGCACCTCCGCGACGGCACGGAGCTGCTGGTACCGCTGGAGCGGACCCGGGGTTTCATGCGCGTCCTGGAGGCGGTCCGGCTGGCGCCCGAGCCCACCGCCATACCGGACGTGTTCCAGGAGGTCGGTGCGGAGCGCCGGGTGCTGCCCAGGATCGCCGAGGTGACGGCGTCGAGCGCGGAGCGGCTGGCGCTCTACTCGGAACTGCGGGTGCCCTGGAGCGGGCGCCCCCGCCGTACGGAGGGAGCCACCGCGGCCGGTGCGGGACGGACGGTTCCCCGGCCGGGCGACGCCTTGCGGCCGGTGCTCGTGGCGCACGGGCGACAGGTCGCCGAGTACGTCGTGGCGCCTGAGCTGCCGCCGACGTCGTCGCCCCGGCCGTACCTGCACCCGGTGCGCACCCTCGGCGGTACCACCGTGACCGAGGTCGCGCCGGAAGACCACGTGCACCACCTGGGAGTGAGCATCGCGATCTCCGACCTGGGCGGGGGCAACTTCTGGGGCGGGCGCACCTATGTCCGCGACGCCGGTCCCACCTGGCTCGGCGACCACGGCACGCAGCGGCATCTCGGATTCTCCTGGCGCGACTCCTCCGGGTTCGGGGAGTCACTGGCCTGGGAGGGGCCCGACGGCGTCGAGACGGCCCGCGAGGCGCGGAGCGTGCGGGTGGTGGAGCTGGACGGTTGCTGGGCGCTCGACATGTCGTTCGCGCTGACGAACCTCACCGGCGAGCCGCTGCCCGTCAGGAGTTCGGCCACCAAGGGCCGCGCGGGGGCCGGGTACGGCGGTTTCTTCTGGCGGGCGCCGGGGACGGCCGCCGGCCGCCAGGTCTTCACGGCGGACGCCGAGGGCGAGGGCGCGGTGCACGGGTCGACGGCCCCGTGGCTGGCCATGGCCTCGGCGGAGTGGACCCTGGTCTTCGTCCAGCGGGACGATCCCTGGTTCGTCCGGGTCGTGGAGTACCCGGGCGCCGGCCCCGCCCTCGCCTGGGACACGCCGCTGCTCATCGAGGGCACCCTGAGGCGAAGGATCGTCACCGTCGTCGCGGACGGCCGGCTGGACCCCGGCGACGCGGCGGCGCTCGCCGCGGAGGTCGCCCGGTGACGGGCCAGAGGCGGTACGGCATCTCACGCGATGTGACCGACCCGGGACAGCGGAGTGCCTCGGGCGGAGTTCGGCACCCATACGGTCAAGCAATGTCGGGGGACACGACACAGAGAGGTAGAGAGCAATGACTTCACCCTCAAAGCGCCTGGCGATCCTGGCCACGGCCTTGACGCTCGGCACCGGGCTCGCCGCGTGCGGCGCGGAGGAGCCGGAGTCCTCCGGCGGGAAGACCACGATCACCTTCTGGGACGACAACGGCGGCCCGGCGCGCACCCCGGTGTGGCAGCACATCATCGCCGAGTTCCAGAAGGCGAACCCGTCCATCGAGGTGAAGTACGTCGGCATCCCGATCGCCCAGACGCAGCAGAAGTACGACACCGCGATCGCCGGAGGCGGCCTGCCCGACGTGGGCGGTGTCTCCACCGCGATGCTGTCGAGCCTGGTGGCGCAGAAGGCGCTGGAGCCGGTGGACGCCCGGATCTCCGGTGGCGCGCTGAACGGCAAGCTGAACGAGCAGGTGGTGAGCACGGTCAAGGGCACCGTGCCCGACGGCAAGACCTACCTGGTTCCCATGTCTACAAATATGGGTGTTTTCTGGTACCGGACCGACTGGTTCAAGGAGGCCGGCCTCAAGACGCCCACGACCTGGAACGACTTCTTCACCGCCACCGAAAAACTGACCGACACCGCCAAGAACCGCTACGGCTTCACCATCCGCGGCGGGGCGGGCTCGATCGCGCAGATGCTGGAGGTGGTGTACGGCCAGTCCGGCATCACCGAGATCTTCGACGCCTCGGGAAAGGCGACGGTCAACGACCCGAGGAACGTGGCGGCCCTGGAGAAGCTGGCCGGGCTGTACAAGAAGGTCACTCCCGAGGCCGACATCAGCAACGACTACACGAAGATGGTCGCCCAGTTCGACGGCGGCAACATCGCGATCATGCAGCACAACCTGGGGTCGTACCAGGACCACGTCAAGACGATCGGCGCGGGCAACGTGGCGGCCATGCCCGTACCCAAGTCCGACGGCGGCGTCCAGGCGATCCTGTCCAACCCGGTCTCGGGCATCGGCGTGTTCGCCTCCGGCGAGAAGAAGGACGCCGCGTACAAGTTCGCGGAGTTCGCCGCCTCCAAGGAGATGAACAGCTACTGGTCGGAGCAGACCGGCGTGCTCCCGGCCAACACCGACGTCAACGACGAGCCGTGGATCGCGGGGCTGCAGCACATCGCCGCGGCGGTCAAGGTGCTCAATGACCCAGCGACGAAGATCGTGCAGATGCCCTACCACCTGCCGGAGTTCAACGCGATCACCAAGACCGACATGGAGCCGGAGTTCCAGAAGGTCCTGCAGGGCACCCTGTCCCCCAAGGACTTCCTGGACGCGTTCGCGGCCAAACTGACGGAGGCCCAGGCGTCGTACAAGCAGCGTAACGGCGGCTGAGCCTGACCATCGGGGCGGGCGCGCCCATCCCTGACCTGGGCGCGCCCGCCTTCGCCATTCCGGAAGGCTCCCGAGGTTCTCACGGAGCCTCCCCTCCCACCTGACCTGTGGAGGAACCACCATGAAACGAGCCGTCGTGCTCACCGCCCTGCTCTCCCTGGCGGTCCTCACCGCCCCGGCCGCATCCGCCGCCGTCCCGGAGACCCCCACCGCCTCACCCGCCGGGCGGAAGGCGGACCTCGGCCGCCAGACCCTGCCCGCGAACGACGGCTGGGCCGCCGAGGGCACCGGAACCACCGGCGGCGCCGCCGCGCCGGCGTCGAACACGCACACCGTGTCCACCCGGGCCCAGCTCGCCGCCGCGCTCGCCGCGCCCGCACCGAAGATCATTTACGTGAAGGGCACCATCGACACCGACAGGACCTGCGCGGACTACGCGACCGGCGGCTACACGCTGGAGGCCTACCTGGCCGCGTACGACCCCGCGGTGTGGGGCAGGGACACCGAGCCCTCGGGCCCGCTGGAGGACGCGCGGGCCGCCTCGGCCGCCAGGCAGACCGCCAACATCAAGCTCAAGGTCGGTTCCAACACCACGATCGTCGGCCTCGGCAAGGACGCGCGCATCCGGGGCGTCAACCTGCACATCGACAAGGCGGACAACGTCATCGTCCGCAACATCGACTTCGAGGACACCGCCGACTGCTTCCCGCAGTGGGACCCGACCGACGGCGACGAGGGCAACTGGAACTCCCTCTACGACAACATCTCGGTGACCGGCTCGACGCACGTGTGGGTGGACCACAACACCTTCACCGACGGCGACAACCCGGACTCGAAGCAGCCGCTGTACTTCGGCAGGCCCTACCAGGTGCACGACGGGCAGCTCGACATCACCAGCGGCTCCAACTACGTGACGGCCTCCTGGAACCGGTTCGCCGACCATGACAAGACGATGCTGATCGGCTCGACCAACAACCCGGCGACCGACGCGGGCAAGCTGAAGGTCACCGTCCACCACAACCACTTCGACAACACGCTCCAGCGGCTGCCCCGGGTGCGCTTCGGCCAGGTGCACGTCTACAACAACTACTACGAGATCCCGGACGCCTCGACCTTCGTGTACGCCCTCGGCGTGGGCGTGCAGTCGCAGATCTTCGCCGAGAACAACTTCTTCCGGCTGAGCCGGGCCGTGGCTCCGGCGAACCTGCTCTACAACTGGGGCGGCACGTCCCTCACCGCCAGGGGGAACGTGCTCCGCGTCGGCGGGCCCGTCGTCCCACTCGACCTCGTCGCCGCCTACAACGCCGCCCACGACCCCGACTTCGGCACGGACGCGGGCTGGACCCCCACCCTGCACACCGCGATCGAACCGGCCTCGGCGGTGCGCCGGTCCGTCTCCCGGCACGCGGGCTCAGGCAAGATCGGCTAACGCTCCGTACCTGAGCGGAGATCGCGAACGTGCGGTCGAAAACCTGAGCGCGGTGGACCGGTGAGGTGGCCCCTTCAGAAGCCGCCCACCGGACCGAACGGGCCGGCATAGTGCCCCGCAACACAGCGAAAGGTGCCGGACACCTACCAAGGTGTCCGGCACCTTTCGACTGGGAGACTCCGTGACACAGCGAGATCGCTCCGATCGTGAGTTCAGACCGTTTCGGCGCCGTGGCCGGCGGCGATCACGTCAATGTGGCGGGCGAGTTCGAAGTCCTTGGCTGTGAGGCGGTTTCCGGCGTCGTGAGTAGTGATCACGAATCGGATCCGCTGCCAGGTGATGTCAGCTTCTCGGCCCTGAAGGGACCGAGCTTGCAGCTCCTTGCCGTGCATGGGGTGCACGGTTCAGGCCGCGTCGTCGGCAGCGTGACTCACTGCCCTGCGACCGATGTTGATCGCAGCGTTGTGGTCGGCGGGGCCGGCGAACCCGCAGCCGAGGCATTTGAAGTCGTCCCGGCTGGGACGGTTGCGCTTGTCGCAGTGCCCGCACCGATGACAGGTGCGAGAGGTGTTACGAGGATCGACCAGACGCAAGGGCACGCCCGCGAGGGCGGCCTTGTAGGTCACGAACGTGCGCAGCTGGTGAAACGCCCACGAGTGCAGGTCGGCACGCCGAGCCTTGTGAACCGTTACCCGATCACGGATATCTTCGAGGTCTTCGAGGGCGATCCCGGTCCGGGTGTCTTTGGCTTTACCGACCAACTTCTTGCTGATCACGTGGTTGACGTCCCGGGCGAACCGGGACTCAATGCGCTTGCGTTTCTTCAGGAGGCGCTTGGCGGACTTGGTGCCCTTGGCCTGCAGGCGGGCGCGCAGACGGACGTTACGCCGCCGGACGGTGCGTACGCCCTTACCGGTGTGGGTTTCGCCGGTGGAGTCGGTGGCCAGGTTCACGATGCCGAGATCCACCCCCAGCCACTCGTCCGGCTCGTCACCCCGCCGTGCTTCGGGCACGTCGACGACGACGGCGAGGAAGAACATGCCGTCGCGGCAGAGGAGATCGGCCTGTCCCCGTACGGTGCGGTCGTCGACCAGCGGCCCCGGTAGACGACGGGGACGACGACGCGGCCGGTGAGGGTGAGGACGCTGACCGCGTCGCGGCCTTTCCAGGTGAGGATTCGCTGGTCGTAGGCGACCGCACCCAGCTCACGAAACACCGGCTTGATCTTCTTGTCGCGCTTGTAGGCCTCGCATGCCTTGGCGATCGACCGGATGGCCATCTGCGCCGACAGACCGAACCCGGCCCGCAGGTCGGCGTACACCAGCTTCTGCAAGGCGATCTTGCTGGCGGTGCGGTGCTCGAACGCCACCTCGGCGGCACGGTTGGCGGCGGCGTTGCATGCCCGCATCGTCGCCAGCAGCGCCTCGCGCTGCTCAGCACTCGGGGCGAGTTTCAGCATCTCCGTCACCAGCACGCGCCGAGTATGCCATTCGCTGGTTCTTCCGTTCCGTGTTTCCTCTACACGACTCGGAAAGAACCCGATCGACATGACTGACCGGTCAGGGCACACTCGGGCCTGGACGGTCCTCCCGCTCCCGATTCCTCCCCGGCCTGAAGGCCGGGGCATCCTCGGGAGGTTCAGGTGAATATCAGGGTGGTGGCCGACTTCGCGAGCCTTGGCCGCGACGTACATGGCCAGATGTACGCACTCGTGATAGGCGTGCTTGAACGTTCGGACTATGGCCTGCCCCTCACGCTCCCACCCTGGCAGCTCGGCCAGATGGGCGACGATCTGCTCTTCGGACAACAGCTGAGGGGCCATCGGTATCTCCGCGTCATACGGTCAGTTGAAGTGAGAAATGATCTCATTCAGTTCTCTGCCAGACGAGGTGTCTGCCCAAGCAGTCGCGCGGCGAGGGATTTCCCTCAGCGACGACGGCGTGGCCGTCGTCCCTCGGGAGGACTGGAAGCCCCTCGGCGACGACGAGGCCGACCGGCTGCGGCCCGATGACACCACCCCGACCAGCGTGGTGATCGAGCTGGTCGCCCAGCCTCTGCCGGTGTTCGCCTTCGATGATCTACAAGGCCGTGTGGACGCCGCGACCGCTCTCGACCCACTGGAAGGCCGCTGGCCGCGCAGGCGCCTCGCCTGCGCGGCCAGCCCGCCCGGGCGGCTCACCGGCACCGAGGACTCCACGACTGGCCACCGGATCGGACTGCACGTCGACAACTTCGACCGGCTGCCCTACCCCGCCCGGCAGAACAGCCGCCGACGCCCCTGCCTCAACCTGGGACCCGGCACCCGCTATCTCCTGGTCGGCGACCGGGACATCAAGGAGAGACGAGGCGGTCCTGCGCCCGTCGGCGGCCGGCTCCCCGCGAGGGGGGCACAGGCCACCGGGCAGGTCGGAGGAGCAACGGCCGGTAGGTGACCCGCGTCTAGGAGACGACCCCGTCGACCCGGCGGGGGATGCCGAGGGGGTTGTCGTCGCGCAGTTCGGGCGGGAGGAGCTCGGCCGGCCAGTCCTGGTAGGCGGTGGGGACCAGCCACCTGCGGATCGCGGCGGCGCCGACCGAGGTGTGCGCGGCGGCCGTACTCGCGGGCCAGGGGCCGCCGTGGTGCATGGCCCAGCGGACCGCGACACCGGTCGGCCAGCCGTTCCAGATAAGCCGGCCCGCCTTCCTGAGCAGCACCTCGGCGCTATCGCGCGCCTCACCGGGGTCGGTGGCGTGGATCGTGGCGGTCAGCGAGCCGTCCAGCCTCTCCAGTACGGCGGGCAACTCCGCCGCGTCGTCGTAGACCACGACGACGGAGGCCGGGCCGAAGCACTCCTCGGCGATGTCGGGCAGGGCTCCGGCGAACGACGCCAGGTCGGTGACGAACACCTGCGGCGCCACCGCGAAGGCCCCCTCGCCCGGCCGCCCCTCGGCCAGGGTGGTGAGCTTGCCGAGCCTGGCCAGCCCGTGCAGGAAGCCGCCCCGGATCCGCTCGGTGAGCATCGGCCCGCCCGCGGTCGCGGAGACCGCCTCGGAGATGGCGGTCAGCAGTTCGGTGTCGTCGGGGACGAAGACCAGTCCGGGGTTGGTGCAGAACTGGCCGGTGCCGAGGGTCAGCGAGGCGGCGAACCCCTGGGCGAGTCCTTCGCGGTCGGCCGAGGGCAGCACGACGACGGGGTTGACGCTGCCCAGCTCGCCGTAGAAGGGGATGGGTTCCGGGCGCTCGGCGATGAGAGCCTGGACGGCCTTGCCGCCGGGGATCGAGCCGGTGAACCCCACGGCCACCACGGAGGGATGCGTGGCCAGCCGCTTTCCCGCGTCGAGCCCGCGAACCAGGCCCAGGAGTGCCGGATCGGGCAGCGCGCTCTGGATGATCTTCTGTGACAGCTCCGAGGTGCGCGGGTGCCCGTCGTGGGCCTTGACCACCACCGGGCATCCGGCGGCCAGTGCCGAGGCGGTGTCACCGCCGGCGACCGAGAAGGCGAACGGGAAGTTGCTCGCCGCGAAGACGCCGGCCACGCCGGGCAGCGGGTGGTTCATCCGGCGCAGGTCGGGGGCCGGCGGCTGGGCCGTCGCGTGGTCGATCACCGCCTCCACGTGCCCGCCGTCCCGCAGCACCTGGGCGAAGAGCCGGAACTGGCTCGCGGCCCGCCCCACCTCGCCGCGGAGCCGGGTCTCCCCGAGCGCGGTCTCGGCGTCGGCGGCGCGCCAGAGCTCCTCGACGCCTCCCTCCAGCGCCGCCGCGACCGCCTCCAGCACAGGCGCCCGGTCGGCGGAACGCCAGGCGGGCCCCGCCGCGTGGGCGGCTCCGACGACCGCGTCCACCTCGCCGTCCGAGGTCAGGGGGTAGGGATCACCGGCGGACTCGCCGGTCCTGGGGTCAACCGAGTGGATCAACACGAGAGCCTTTCTGCAATGACGTCTGTCACGCCACGGGGGCCACCCTCTTACGGTAAGCGCTTTCCCTCATCGAGGCCACCCAACGCGCGACGGTTTCCAGAACATTCAACGGCACCAACCCCGGCACCTTGAACATTCCCCGATTCGCGGAAGGGCGGCCTTCGACGGAAGACCGGTATCCGGCTCTCGTACCGCTCGTGACCCTCGCCGCGCTCAGCCGCGCGCCGCCCTGTTGACCCCGGCGCGAGCGGCGACCTCCGCGGCATAGCGCGACAGGCCGTCACCCTCCCGGAGGAAGAGGCGAGGTACGACCAGTTCACACTCCAGCAGGACGGGAGTTCCCAGATCACCCGGCAGCGCGTCGACACGGGCGAAGAGCAGCTCTCCGTAATGCTCGGTGAGTGTGTTCACGACGTGGGCCGCCCAGTCCAGCTCCGCGCGCTTCGGCGTGACAGCGGCGATCGTTCCTCCGAAGAGTTCGTGGGCGAACCAGCCGTCGTCGGCGACACGTTTGTGGACAGCATGACTGAAACCACCCCCCAGGAAGATGTAGGAGGTTTCTCCAGCGCCGAGGATACCCGGCAGGAAGGGCTGTACGCCGATGGTGCGCTCGGCGAGCAGTTCCTCGAACAGCGACTCCGCCTTTCCGTCGTCGGGCAGCAGGTGGTGGTCCTCTCCCCGCCGGTCGGCGCCCCTTCCGGTGCCTGCCCGGAACGTCCGCCAGGATCGCGAGGAGACGGCGGGCTTCACCACGACGTCCTCCCAGCCCTCAGCCGCCATCACGCCCGTCAGGCTGCTGGGAGTGCCGCGCTGGAGCCATCTGGTCGGCACGGTGGCGATGCCCGCGCTTTCCAGCATCGGAAGGTAGACGGACTTGTCGTACCCACTGGGAATCAGTGTGGACGGGTTGACGAGGACCCCGGGGCCGCCGACCTTCTCGACATGGCGGCCGAGCACGGAGACCCGTTCGGCGAAGTCATCATGTTTCTGGAAGCCGCGGCACATTCTAAGGTTGACCAGGTCGAAGCTCGCCCAGTCGGTACGGTCCATATCGTCCAGGTGGACGGGGACCGCGGAGACTCCCCGCTCTTCCAGGGCCTTGGCCACCTCTGGGAATTCATCATGGGTCTGCCCCAGATGCACGTAGGCGACTTTCGTTGTGAGGGGCATGCGAACATTCGCCTTTCGTGAATTTCTGACTTGTCTGGCTTCGAATGAAGGGGAACGCGCGAAGAGGCTGATCCGTCGTCGACTCAGCAGGAGGCGACGCGGATGGCCACAGCCCGGCGACGACGGTCAGCCGATTCGCACTCGTGTGCCGTCACCGCCGACGGGCTATTCCGGGCGCACAGCGCCGGCCTTCTCCGGCGACGCGAATCTTTTGCGGTGCCGGCGCCGCCGCACGGCGGTGTCAGCGGCGTCGACCGCGTATCCAGCGATGATCAGCATGGCCAGGGCGTGGGTGCGCAACTTCAGCACGAGGGAGAATCGCCGCCACGTGCCGATCGGCAACCTGGGACGTGACTCCCTCGCCTTGCCCAGCCGGATCTCCCGCGGTGAGACGTAGTCGGTCGAGGAGACGTCGACGGTCCTCGTCGGCTCGGCCAGCAAAGCGCGCCAGAGGCGGGGGAAAGGGCGGGTCAGCGATATCTGGCAGTACGTTCCGGCGACCCGCTCGCCGTGTTCGACGCGCCAGCGGGCCCGCTCCGCCAGGCCCGCCTGCATGCGTCCCTGCCAGCGACGAACCGACGCGACGGGAAGCCAGCCCCAGATAGGGGCGTTCGAGTAGAACAGCCGGCGTTCACAGAATTTTCGGCTGGCGGCCGTCCTGCGATCCTCCAGGGCGCTGTGGCCGCCGGTGGCGCTCAACCAGTGACACCAGCGGGTCCTGGCGGTGCCGTTGGACCAGATCACCAGAAGATCGAGCATGTGGGAGAGCAGGAAGAAACGCGGATCGGCTATCGCCGGGGTGTACTTCTCACGGACCATGTTCCGGATGATGAGCCAGTCCTGGTACGTGCTCTTGTTGACTCGCCTTATGTAGCGGGTGTCCAGGCGGTCTTCCTTGAGATCCCTTTCGATGATGTTCGCCAGATGCCATGAGGTCTGGCACGACTGGCCGATTCCCTGACTGTAGTACGCGTCGATGATCGAGGAGGCGTCACCCACCATCGCATAGCGTTTCGGGTGTATGAACGTGTCGGTCAAATACTGCACGTTGCGATACGACCGGAACTCGAGCAGCGTCTCCTCGGAGAGAACTCCGTCGAAAACGGGGTAGCGGCGGATTATCTCCCAGAATTTGTCGCGGGGGGTCCTTCCCGGCGGCTGGCACCTTTGATCGTACGTGACCCCGACGCTCACGCGTTGCCCGGAGAGGCGGATGATCCAGATCCAGTATCCTTCACCCCACAGGTGCAGGGTGTACAGATCGCGGCGACTCGAAGCCCCGTCCGGGTCCTGATAGCGCCACAGGGGTTCGAACATCTCCTCTTCGAGCCCGGAGAACTGGCCCCAGAGAGCCGTCGTCTGGAAGCCGTCGACGAGTTCTCGTTTTTCCGCCACATGATCGAGTGAACGCGCCAGCACCCGGTTCCTGCCGGAACAGTCAACGACCCACCGAGCGCGTAGTCGACCGCTCGTGTTCGCTACGGAATCAGCCCACGAGACCGTGTGGAAGGCACCATCGGATATGCCCGGGTCGGTAATACGCGCACTGTCCTTGAAATCAATTCCAGGGTGGTCGCGCACCACCTTCAAAAGCACGTCCTCGGTTTCCGGACGGCAGATCTGCATATCGACGGTCAGCGACCGGAACCACTTCTTGTCCTCGGCCATCCGGTAGAGATAGTGGTCCTCATGGCTGTCCGAAGGATGCGACACGGTGTACTCCGACAGCGGCGCGATCACCCACTCCGCCGGGGAGTCGAATTCCTTCTTTCCCTCCATGCCATAGGTGAACCAGACACCGAGCTTGGTGAAGCACTCCTCGTTGAGGAAATCGTCCAGCTCGCCGACGGTCCGCGCGAAACCGGTGGAGACGAGAAACGACTCCCCGACCTTGAAGCTCCGCTTCTGGCGAACCACGTCGTCGACTATCGTCACCCGCAGACCTCGCTTGGCGAGGCTCAGGGCGTTGAGCAGTCCGATGATCCCCGCTCCCATGATGACGACATCCGTCGCCTCCGAAAGCTCCTCCGTACCACCCATATCGCGGTAACAGTTCCCTTCAGCCCAGCGCGTTGACTTGCCCGACCTGCCGCGGGCGCGGCCTCCGGCAATCGCAGAAATCTCGACACAGTCATCGGACCTCCTACCTCGCCGGTCCAACACCACAACCCCAGCAAGATCCTCTTGGAAACGGCTTGAACCAGATTGGGAGCGGTATGACCAGGACGGATTCACCTATTCGGATTCATGACACGGGGCGCGCTCAAGTCAGCTGCAAGCGGGCCCGGCGGTTTCGGGCGGGGCCGGCACCGCCCGGCTCGAATCCAGGCGCGGGGGCGGCGCTCCCCTCACCGGCAGGCCGGCCTCCGGCACCTCGCCGACGACGCCGCCCGGACCGTCCGCGACCGGTGTTCCGCGAACCGAGGCTCCCCGCGCGGGACGCCCTCGGGCCCGTGGAAGCCCGGTGTTCCGGCCCACGGGCGGGCGGCCTGCTCAGCGGTGAAACGTTGGATCATTCTCACCGGCAGAAGAACGCCTCGGATATTCCGTGAATCACGGAAGCTCGGCCTTCCAGCTGGCGATCAGCGTCCGCTTCCCGATCCTCGCCTCCACGTTGTCCTCGGCCGCGCCCAGGGCGGCCCGCAGCGTCTTCGCCTCCTGCCCTCGGTAGACCCGGGAGGTGATCCAGCTGTCAGGCGTGGGCAGGGCCGGCGTGGGAACACCCTTGGGCCAGGTCATCCGCCGTACCGGGTCGGTGTTCTCGTCCTGGTAAAGCGTCACCTCGATCGGCGCGGTGCGGTCCGGCGTGCCGGTGGCCCGGATCCGGCCGGTCAGCGCCGTGAGCCGCTCACCGGCGGCGACGATCCGCTCGTCCTCCACCAGCGGCGCCCCCTCCAGCCGGTTCTCGTGGACCTTCCCGTCCTGGCCGGTCACGGTGATGACGGCGAAGGGCTGGTCGGTGGCTCCCCCGGTACGGTCGAGGGTGCCCTCCCGTCCCGCCAGGGCCTCGACGAGCCCGGCCCGCAGGTCCCCCAGCTCGGTCGCGGAGAGCCGGACGGCGACCAGCTCCCCGTCCCGCAGCGAGACGGCCCGCCCGTCGCCGGTGACGCTCAGGCTGTCACCGCCGACGCAGGTCATCGGGCCGCACCTGAGGAACCGGACCACGACGTCGTCGGTCTGGGCTCCGGTCCGCGCGACGGTCGCGGTGGTTTCGGGGGTCGCGGTGGTTTCGGCGGTCGCGGAACAGCCGGTCAACAGGAGCACGGCGGCCAGCAGAGAACGGATCACATCACTGTGACGACCCGGGAACCGACTTGGTTCACCCGCCTTTCCGCCACGGGAGGCGGGTCAGGACCTGGCGGCCTGGGCGGTTTCCCTGGCCCAGCGGTAGTCGGCCTTGCCCGCCGGGGAGCGGACCATCTCGTCGACGAAGGCGAAGGTCCTGGGCACCTTGTAACCGGAGAGCCTCGCCCGGCAGTGCGCGTCGAGGTCCGCCACCGAAGGGGTCGCGCCGGGACGGAGTTCGACCACCGCGGCGACCCGGCTGCCCCAGCGTTCGTCGGGGATGCCGGTGACGACCGCGTCGAAGACCGCCGGGTGCCCCTTGAGCACCGCCTCGACCTCCTCGGGGAACACCTTCTCACCGCCGGTGTTGATGCAGACCGAGCCTCGCCCGAAGATCGTGATGGTACCGTCCTCCTCGACCTGGCCCATGTCGCCGGTGAGCAGCCAGCGCACACCGCCCGAGTCGGTCACGAAGGTCTTGCCGGTCTTGTCGTCGTCCTTGTAGTAGCCGTAGGCGATCCGGCCGCTCCTGGCGACCATGCCCAGCTCACCCCCGCCGGGCTTGACCGGCTCCAGCCTCTCGTTGAGCACGGCCAGGTTGACCGCGACGTTGGCCTGGAAGCGCTGGCCCGACTCGGGCGAGGAGCCGGGGACCGCCGAGGCGGTGTATCCGGACTCGCTGGACCCGAAGTTGTCCAGGATCATCCTGCCGGGCAGCAGCTCCGCCAGGCGGTCGCGGAGGGAGCCGGTCAGGATGGCGCCGGTGGAGCTGAGCACGAACAGCGACGACAGGTCGTAGCCGCCGCCCGCGAGCTCGTCGATCAGCGGACGGGCCATCGCGTCGCCGGTGATGTTGATCGTCAGGACCCCCTCCCGCTCGATCGCGCGCAGTACCTCGGCCGCGTCGAACTTGCGGACGTAGACCATGGTCCCGCCCATCCACCAGGTGATGAAGGTGGCCATCTGGGCCGCGCCGTGCATCAGCGGGGCCGCCGCCAGCATGGTGACGGGCCCGGAGGCCGCCGCCGCCTCGATCACCTCCTCCGGCGTCGCCCGCGGCTCCCCACCCGGATTGCCGCCGCCGAAGGCGAAGAACAGGTCCTCGACCCGCCACATCACGCCCTTGGGCATGCCGGTCGTGCCACCGGTGTAGATGATGTAGACGTCGTCGCCGGACCGCGCGGGGAACCCGCGCTCCGGCGACCCGGCCGCCAGTGCCTCCTGGTACGGCACCGCGGTCTCGACCTCGGACACCCCGCCCACCGCGATCAGGTGCCGGAGCCGCGGGACCTGCGGGGCGATGGCCGCCACCCGGCTGTCGAACTCCACGTCGAACAGGAGTGCCACGATGTCGGAGTCCTGGTAGAGGTAGAGCAGCTCGGCCTCTACGTAGCGGTAGTTCACGTTGATCGGCACGGCCCGGATCTTGAGCGCGGCCAGCATCCCCACCAGGTACTCGATGCCGTTGTAGAGGTGGATTCCCACGTGCTGACCGGCCGAGACGCCCCGGTCGAGCAGGTAGTGCGCGAGCCGGTCGGCCTCCGCGTCCAGTTCCGCGTAGGTCCGGCGATCATCTCCGCAGATGGCGGCGGTGCGGTCCCCGACCGCGTCCACGATCCCCTCGAACAGATCTGCGTGGTTGAACTCCATGTGCCCCTCCCGGGGGGATCAGGGTCTGTCGCTGCCGACCATCCACATCGCGAAGAACTGGGCGCCTCCCCCGTACGCGTGCCCGAGGGCCCGCCTGGCGCCGTCCACCTGGTGTTCCCCCGCCATCCCCCTGACCTGGAGCGCCGCCTCGGCGAACCGGATCAGCCCGGAGGCGCCGATCGGGTTGCTCGACAGCACGCCGCCCGAGGCGTTCCACGGGATGTCGCCGTCCAGCGCGGTCGCCCCGGACTCGGTGAGCTTCCAGCCCTCCCCCTCGGCGGCGAAGCCGAGGTTCTCCAGCCACATCGGCTCGTACCAGGAGAAGGGCACGTACACCTCCGCCACGTCGATCTCCCTGCGCGGGTCGGTGATGCCGGCCTGCCGGTAGACGTCCGCCGCGCAGTCCTTGCCACCCTGCGGGTTCACCGTGTCGCGGCCCGCGCGGAAGATCGGCTCGGAACGCATCGCGGTGCCGAGGACCCAGGCCGGCGTGCTGTCGGTCAGCTTGCCGGCGGCGGACAGCACCATCGCGCAGGCGCCGTCGGAGGACGGGCAGGTGTCGAGATATCGGATCGGTTCCCAGAGCATCGGGGTCGACTCGACCATCTTCAGGTTGATCCCGGGGATCCTCAGATGGGCGTACGGGTTCTTCAGGGCGTTCTGCCGGTCCTTGACGGCCACCAGGTGGCCGATGTGCTCGGGGGCGCCGGAACGGCGGATGTACTCGCGGATGTGCGGGGCGAAGTAGCCGCCCGCGCCGACGACCAGCGAGGCGCTGAACGGCTGGTGGGTGGAGAGTGCCCAGGTCGCGTTGGACTCCGACTGCTTCTCGAAGGCCACCACCAGCACCCGGTCGTGCACGCCGCCCTGGATCAGCGAGGCGCCGACGAGCGCGGTGGAGCCGCCGACCGAGCCCGCGGTGTGGACCCGCATCATCGGCTTGCCCGCGGCGCCCAGCGCGTCGGCCAGGTACGCCTCGGGCATCATCACGCCCTCGAACAGGTCGGGCGCCTTACCGATGACCACCGCGTCGATGTCCTTCCAGGTCAGGCCCGCGTCCTCCAGAGCGCGCAGGGCCGCCTCGCGGACCAGGCCGGCGATGGAGACGTCGCGCCGCTTGGTCGTGTAGCGGGTCTGACCGACACCGATGACGGCACAGGGATTACTCATGGTCGCTCACCGCTCCTCGCTCGCTCCGCGAACCGCTTGCTCCGCCGCGCGGCCCACTCCGCTCACTGCGTCGGGTTCGCTCCGCCCCATGGTCGCTCACCGCTCCTCGCTCGCTCCGCGAACCGCTTGCTCCGCCGCGCGGCCCACTCCGCTCACTGCGTCGGGTTCGCTCCATGGTCGCTCAGACCTCCATCACGGTGACGAGGTTGTGCTGGAGGCAGGGGCCGCTGGCGGCGTGTCCGAGGGTGCGGCTCGCGGTGCCGTCCAGGATGTGCCGGGCCGCCTCGCCGATCCTGATGAGGCCGGTGGCCATGACCGGGTTGGCCGCCAGGGGGCCGCCGCTCGGGTTGACCCGGGTGCCCCCGGGAAGCTCCAGCGCCCGGCGCAGGATGATCTCCTCGTGGCTGAACTGGGCGTGCAGCTCGGCCACCTCGACGTCACCCTTGCCGACCCCCGCCGCTCGTGCGGCATCGGCGGCGGAGGCCGACCGGGCGAGGTCCCTCATGCCCAGGTAGTGGGGTTCTATGCGGTGCGCGATCCCGGTGATCCACGCGGGGCGCTCGCACAGCTCCCTGGCCAGGTCTCCCGCCGCCAGCACCACCGCGGCGGCGCCGTCGGTGATCGGGGCGATGTCGTACGGCCGCAGCGGCTCGACCTCGCCCCCCTCCCCCGCCGGTTCCGGCAGGTCGAGGGCGTAGGGGTTGGCTCTCCCGTCGGCGCGGCTGCGCCGCACGATCTCGTCCAGCTCGGCCCGCTCCGCCCCGGTGGCCGACGCCTGGAGCGCCGCGAAGGAGACCTGGTCCAGGCCGAGGGGGGCCAGGTAGTACGGGTCCAGCTGGAGCGTCATGATCTCCCGCAGGTCCCCCTGGGAGGACTTGCCGAAGCCGTAGACCAGGGCCGAGTCGACGTCGCCGTGCTGCAGCCTGACCCAGGCCTCGTACAGCGCCCAGGCCGCGTCCATCTCGACGTGGCTCTCCGAGATCGGCGGCCAGGCACCGAGCGCGTCGAGCGCGGAGACGAAGGAGAACGGGGCGCCCGCCAGGTAGTCACACGACCCCGAGCAGGTGAAGCCGAACTTCCGCAGCCCCGTGGCGGCTCTGACCGTCTCCAGCAGGGGCAGGATGAGCTCGGACTCGCTCTGCCCCTCGTCGACGGCGCTGTGCCGGGTCTGCGCGAACGCGACGACCGCTATCTCACGCATCTACAGCTCCACGTCCGGCTCGCCGGTGGGGGCGAACCACTTGATGTTCGACATGGACGTCGTCCGTTCCTCCTCGGGCACCCACACGGCCCGCACCCGCATGCCCTGGCGTACCTCGTGGGCCGCGATCCCGCCGACCAGGGCGATCATCGGGATGTCGGTGCCGTCGAGCTGGATGTAGGCCGAGACGAACGGCACCTCGGGGGCGCGCGGGTCGGGCAGGTTGTTGATGGCGAAGGTGGTGACCGTGCCGGTGTCGGGGACGACCACCTCCTCGGTGATCGAGACTCCGCACTCGGGGCAGGACAGCCGGTAGGGCACGTAGACCTTGTGGCAGCCGCCGCACCGGCAGCCGATGAGGACACCCTCGGCGACGCCCTGCAGGAACCGGGCCAGCGCCAGGCCCGGCCGGAGCGAGTACTCGACGCGGACCTCGGAGACGATCCTGGTGACCTCGGGAACGAAGCTCTCGATGTCGGTGATGTGCCCGGTGCGCTCGGCCCGCCAGCGGGGGCGTACCCGCAGCCCGGGGCGCATGGCCTTGACGTCTCCCGCGTCCACCGCGTGCACCAGCGCGGTGTCGGCTCCGTCCAGCCGGATCAGTGCCCAGGCGAACGGCCGGTCCAGCGGATGGCCCTTCCTCGGGGTGTTCACCCACGCCCAGCTCTCGACGGTCCCGGCCGGACCGACCTCGACGAACTCCTCGGTGACGGCGTCGCCGGTGTCGGGGTCGTACTCCAGCGGCGGCACCAGGGTCCGCCCGGCCGCCGTACGGACCCCGACGACGCGTCCGTCCCGCAGCTCGGTGAGAAAGCGTCCGATCACCGGTCCCGTCGTACGCGTGTAACCGCCGGGGAACTCCAGCGCGTGCCGGGCCCGCAGGGTCGTTGGATCGCTAGATGGCACGTTCGTGTCCCTCCCAGTACGGGTCACGTAGCTTGCGTTTGAGGAGCTTGCCGTTGGGCTCGCGGGGCATCTCGCCGATGAAGTCGATGGACCTGGGCCACTTCATCTTCGACAGGCGGCCTCTCAGCGACTCGAGGAGCTCGGCGGCCAGCTCGGGCGAGGGCGCCACTCCCGGGGCCGGCTCGACCACCGCCTTGATCTGCTCGCCCCACTCCTCGTCGGGGATGCCGAACACGGCCACGTCGCCGACCTTGGGGTGGACCATCAGCTCGTTCTCGATCTCGGCCGGATAGATGTTGGCCCCACCGGAGATGATCATGTCGGCCTTGCGGTCGCAGAGGAAGAGGAAGCCCTCCTCGTTCAGGTAGCCGATGTCGCCGACGGTGAAGTAGTCCTGCAACCGGCCGGCCTCGGTCTTCTCCCGGTCGCCCTTGTACTCGAACCTGACGCCCATCATCTTCATGTAGACGGTGCCGGGGGTCCCGGTCGGGACGGGCTCCATGTCCTCGTCCACGATGAGCAGCTCGCTGATCGGCCAGGCGGTGCCGACGGTGCCGGGGTGCTTCTTCCAGCCCTCCGGGGTGGCGATGGTGCCGCCGCCCTCGGTCGCCGCGTAGTACTCGTAGATGCAGTCGCCCCACCACTCGAACATGGCCCACTTGACCGGGACCGGGCAGGGGGCCGCGGCGTGGATCATCCATTTGAGGGAGGAGAGGTCGTACCGTGACCTCACCTCGTCGGGGAGCGCGAGCAGCCGCTTGAAGTGGGTGGGGACCATGTGCGAGTTGGTGACGCGGTACCTCTCGCAGAGCCGGAGCGTCTGCTCGGCATCCCATTTGTCCATGTAGACGAGCGTGTGCCCCATCTGCAGGGCCGTCCCGCCGAACTGGGTGACGGCCGTGTGGTAGTTCGGTGAGGTGACCAGGTGGACGTTCTCCTTGCCCGGCGTGATGCCGAACAGGGCGAGCAGGAAGGTCATCAGCTCGGCGGCGTCGTCGGGGTCCATGCCGTTGAGCGGGCGGCGCACGCCCTTGGGCTTGCCCGTGGTGCCGGAGGTGTAGTGCATGGTGGCGCCCGCCGTACGGTCGGCGGGTGCGGTGTCCGGCTGCCCGTCCGTCAGCTCCGCGGCGGGCCGCACCCCGTCCACCTGGCCGAACGCGAAGACGCGGTCCCCGGCGATGCCCGAGGAGGTCACGCCGCGCAGTCCCTCGGTGGCGTGGCGCTCGTCTATGAAGAAGGCCTGTGCCTCGCTGTCCGCGACGATGTAGCCGATCTCGGGACCGGTGAGGTGCCAGTTGATCGGGGTGTAGTACCAGCCGGCCTGCAGGGCGGCCAGGTAGAGGACCAGCCCGTCGGAGCCGTTGGGCACGAGACCGCAGATGCCGTCGCCGGTCTTCAGCCCGAGCTCTCTCAGCCCGTGGACGAGGCGGTTGGCGCGGGCGAGGAGGTCGCCGGCGCGGTGTTCCGTGCCGTCGGGATCAACGGCGGCCACCCAGTCGGGGTCCGCCTGTGCCAGTCTCCAGAAACCGAGCGTACCCATCGGAAATCCTCTCTGTCGAAAGGCCCCGGCTCGCCGGAGTGAATCACGTTCTCTTTATGGCGACAAGCCCTGGCGGAAAGGGGTAAATAGAACAGGAATCTGTTCTTGTACGCATGGGCAGACTAACCCCAGGAAGCACACCTAGCAAGCGCTTGATACGACCCCTGGCCACCGGATGGACCTTGACCATTTCACGATGATCCGGCCCCCGGAAGGTGTCCGGGGCGGACTTCTCACAGCCGGGCGGCCTGGCGGTGCGGACCGCGCCGGACCTAGGATTGCCTACCAAGCGCTTGGTAAAGTAACGGAGGTCTTCCCGTGGAACTTCTGCCGATCAGCACGCCGCACTGCCGGATCGAGCGCGACGGTCATGTCGTCGTCGTCACCCTGGACCGGCCCGAGGCGAGGAACGCGCTCTCCTCGGACATGCTGGTCGGCCTGGCCGACGCCTGGTCCTACGTCTCCGGCGAGCCCGAGGTCCGCGTCGCCGTGCTGACCGGCGCGGACGGGACGTTCTGCGCGGGCGCCGACCTCAAGGCCATGGGCACTCCTTCGCAGGACCCCCGGGTCAGGGAGCGGGCCGCGGCCATCCCCGACTTCCACTGGAAGGGCCTGCTCCGCGATTCGGACGCGCTGCCGACCAAGCCGATCGTCTGCGCGGTCGAGGGATACGCCGTGGCCGGCGGCACCGAGCTGCTGGTCGGCACCGACCTGCGGGTGATCGCCGAGTCCGCCACCCTCGGCCTCTTCGAGGCCCGCCGCGCGCTGTTCCCGATGGGCGGCTCGGCGATCCGGCTCCCGCGCCAGATCCCGTACGCCTTCGCCATGGACATCCTGCTGACCGGCCGCGCCGTCACCGCGCAGGAGGCGCTGAGCATGGGCCTGGTCAACCGTGTCGTCCCCGACGGGCAGGCGCTGGCCGTCGCACTGGAGATCGCCGCCCAGGTCGCCGAGTGCGGCCCACTCGCCGTCCAGGCCATCCTGCGCACCTACCGCGAGACCCTGGGCATGCCCGAGGCCGAGGCGCTCAAGGTCTCCGACGGCATCGGCTGGCCGGTCATCGGCTCACAGGACGCCAAGGAGGGCTCCCGCGCCTTCCGCGAGAAGCGCCCGGCCGTCTACCGGGGCGAGTGAGACCGCCAAGCCCGGGAGGCCTCACACGGAAGAGGGGACGCCCGGCGGGCGCCCCCTCTCATCGGTTCATCGCGGGTTGTCGCGACTCAGCTCAGCTGAGCGCGTCCGCCAGGTCGCGAAGAGCCTTGATCAGCGCGGCCTGCGCGCTGTCGGCGGCGTCGAGCTGGTTCGAGACAGCCCTCAGCTGCGCCACGGCGGCCTTCTTCTGCGGGCCGTCCTTGAACTTCTCGGCCCGGTCGACGAACTTCCGCACGTTGTCGGCCGTGTCCTGCTGCATGGTGCCGGTACGCAGCGCCTGCGCGTAGTACGCCCGCACGACCTCGAAGCTCGGTGCCCACGTCACCTTCGGCTGGGTCTGCGCGTTGAAGCCGTCGTAGCGCACCAGGGCCGCGGCGTCGACCTCGGCCTTGTCCAGGTGCTCGCTCGGCGTCAGCGCGAGCACGTCGAACCCACGGGCCATCTCGCTGCCGTAGATGTGGCCGTTGTAGTAGTAGCTGGACCAGACACCACCGATGGTCAGCGAGGTGGCGTTGACCGGACCGCGGTCGAAGAACGCGATCTCCTTCGGGTTGGCCGAGTCGGTGAAGTCGAAGGCCGAGATGCCGCCCTGGTACCAGGCCTGGACCATGATGTCGCGTCCGGGCACGGGGACGAGCGACCCGTTGTGGGCCACACAGTTCTCCTGGTTGACCTGGGCCACCGGGAGCTTGTAGTAGCTGCGGAACTGCATCTTGCCGTCGACGATGTCGAAGATGGCGTTCGCGCCCCACGAGGGCTCGTCGGTCGTCCGGCAGCGCGCACCGGTGCCGCCACCCCACTCGTCGGTGAAGACGATCTTCGTCCCGTCGTTGTTCAGGGTCGCCGAGTGCCAGTAGGCGAAGTTCGGGTCGGTGACCTCGTCCAGCCTGACCGGGTTGGCCGGGTCGGAGATGTCGAGCAGCAGACCGTTACCGGCGCAGGCCGCCGCGGCCAGGCCGATCGCCGGGTAGGCGGTGATGTCGTGGCAGTGGGTCGTGACCGGCTGCGGCGACCAGGTCGAGCCGGACGGGTGCCGGGGCGCGGGCGGGGTGTTCTGCAGGCCGTTGATCGCACCGGTCTCCCGGTCGGCGAACAGGCGGGGGTTGCTCACGATCGCCGCGTTCTGCGGCGCGGCCAGCGGCACCTTGATGACGTCGATCCGCCACTGTGCGGTGTTCGGGTCCGTCGCGGCCCCGTTGACGCAGCCGGCCAGCTCACTGCCGGACCGGATGCTGGAGGTGCCCGAGACGTAGACGTAGAGGTTGTCCGGGTCGTTCTTGCCGGTCACCAGCGACAGGGTGTGCGATCCGCGGCAGGTCTGGACCGCGGCCACCTGCACCGGGTTCCGGACGTCGCTGACGTCGAAGACCCGGACACCCCGGAACCTGTCGGGGTTGACGGTGCCACTGGCGCCCTGGGTGCCACAGTCGAGCCGACCGCGCGTCTCCTCGACGGCCATGAACAGCAGGTTGCCGTGGACCGACACGTCGCCCTGGCCACCCGGGCAGACCACCGAGGTGGTCAGGGTCGGGTTCGCGGGGGTGGAGATGTCATAGATGTTGAAACCGTGGAAGTTGCCCACGAAGGCATGGTCGCCGCTGAACGCCATGTCCGAGTTGGCGTACGAAAGATTGCCGACGTTCGTCGGCTGGAAGAACCCCTCCGGCTTGTCGCGGTGTGCCAGGAGCTGCAGTCCGGCGCCGGCCTCCTGCGCGTCCAGCCATCCGGCACCGAGACCGATCCGCGGATCGACGTCGGCCGCCACGGCCGTGGCGGGCAACATCCCGACCACGACCGCCCCCGTAGCGATCACCACCCCTAGCTTGCTCAACTTGGCACGTCCCCAACGTGCCGCACGGCCCTCACTCATGGGTCGCTGCTCCTTATCTAGTGTTCCATTGACGTGACCCAACGCAGTGCGATAGGGGATCTCGAAGCTCATATCTATACAAGCATCCAAGATCAGCACGTCAGCATAGAAACAGTAACGGAGCGTCGAGAGATGTGCTATACCCTGCGATATCGATTGATTACGGACTTTCAGCACCAATAAGTCGAAAGCGGGTTTATATCATGTTCTCATCACTCCCGCTACGGCGAGTCATACCCCTTATTCTTATCGTGACAATCCTCTCCGCCTGCACGTCCGAGGACGCCGAGAAGACCGCCGAACGCGCCCCCGTGGTCGTACAGCCGGGCGTCCCCGGGAAGTCAGGTCAGGTGCTCACCGGCGAGAAGCTGCCCCAACCCGAGGAGCAGCAGTACACCGAGGCCGACGTACGCTTCATGCAGGGGATGATCCCGCACCACGCGCAGGCCCTGGTGATGGCCGAACTCGTCCCCGCCCGCAGCACCCGCAAGGACCTGTCACTGCTCGCCAAGCGGATCAGGGCATCACAGCAGGACGAGATCCTGCTGATGCAGAACTGGCTCCGGGCACGCCTCAAGCAGGTGCCGAACGGGTCCTCCGGCCACGCGCACGGCGGGATCATGCCCGGGATGCTCACCGAGGCGCAGCTCACCGAACTGGAGAAGGCGAGCGGCGCCGAGTTCGACAAGCTCTTCGTCCAGTTCATGATCCGCCACCACACGGGCGCGCTGAGCATGGTGGAGAAACTCTTCGCCGACGGCGGCGGCCAGGAACCCGAGACCTACCGCTTCGCCACCGACGTCGACGCGGACCAGCGCATCGAGATCGACCGCATGCAACAACTCCTCGCCCAAATGGGCGGCACCCCACTCGACTGACCGTTCACCGACCGTCCCGAGAGTCGTCGAATGCGGGTGGCTCACCGCACCGCGGGAACAACCGCTACTCGGCGGTCTCCATGTGCGGGGCATTTCCCGCTCTCGCCCCGCGGCCGCTGGGTGAGTGAGCGCCGACGCGGGCCTCGCCGCCGCAGTGGCGGCAGATGACCATCGCGTCGAGGGCCTCGCCGCAGGAGTGCCGCCAGCGGACCGGGGGGTCGTCGGGATGCAGGTGGCGGTCGCCCCACCTCATGAGCGCGATCAGGACGTCGCACAGTTCGACGCCCGCGGGCGTGAGGTGGTACTCGAAGCGTACGGGGTGGTCACTGTAGCGCTCCCGCCGGATGATCCCGGCCGCCTCCAGCTTGCGCAGCCGGGCGGTGAGGATGTCGCGGGAGGCTCCGGTGTTGAGCACGATGCCGTCGAACCGCCGCACGCCGTAGCTGAGCTCGCGGATCACCAGCAGGCTCCACCGCTCGCCGACCAGGTCCAGGGTGTCGGCGATGGAGCACTCGCGCGGCTGAGCCTCCTTTGGCATGTCGTGCAGTTTAGCCGCCGTTCTCACCGGACCCGGCCGGCCCATGGCTCAGAGCCTTCGATCCGTCACCAGGCGGAGCTGCCGGGCGGAACCCAGATGGTCCCCGTCGGGCCCCCAGGCGTCGATCCGCTCGTCGAGCCAGCCGTCGGCGCCCGCCTGATGCGTACGGGCGTGCAGGAGTACCCACGGCGACTCCGCCCGCGCGAGCCCGGCCCCCGGCCGTACGGTGAACTCGACGGTGGGAATGGGCAGCAATTCCGGCAGGACCGCGGAGTAGGAGGGCGCCAGCCCGTCCATCAGCAGGATCAGGCGATGCGCGTCCGGCGGCTCGGAGTCCTCCACCAGGCGGATCCAGGCGGTCAGCTCGGCGTCGGCTCCGCCCGAATACGGACGGTTCGGCCCCACCGCACGGATCTCCATGACCGTGGAGATGGCCACGAACTCGGGCGGGATCGTGAAGATCTCGCAGTCCTCCGGCAGCGGCACGGCCGGCGCGACGGGCGAGACGACCGGCCAGGAGGCGCGACCGGGAGACCCGAACATCGCCGAGGCGTCGACATGGACGCCCTGCCCCGTCGTCGCCCGGCCCGCGAGCGAGGAGAGCGTACGGCCGGAGCGCACCGGTGAGACCTCGACGCGGAACTCCCGGTAGAGGGGGCGGTGGTAGCGCGCCGTACTGCTCTGCAGCAGCGCACCCGGCACCTGCTCCCCCATCGCAGCCGTCAGCAGCGCGAGCGTCAGGCCACCGTGCACCCCGCCGAAACCCCACAGCTGCTTTCCCGGATCGACAAGGTCGTCCACCGGTTTCCTGAGCAGGGCGGCGACTTCCGCGGTCACGAGTTCTCCCCTCCCGAACGACGACGTACGCACAGGCCGGCCACGGCGGCCGCTGCCGTGGCCAGCAGCGTGAGGTGCCAGCCGGCGTCGAACGCGTCGAGCGCCTCCGCCGTGCCACGGGGCACGCCCAGTGCGGCGACCAGCATCGCGACACCGAGCACCGTGCCGACCTGCCGCGCCATGGTCACCACGCCGGAACCTGTCGAGAAGCTCCGCGGCGGGAGCGCGGTGACGGCGGCGCCGATCAGCGTGGGCAGGGTCAGGCCGACCCCGATGCCGGTGAGCAGCATGCCCGGCAGCATCCCCTGGGCGTATCCGGCATCCGGCGTCAGCTGCCAGGCCCACCAGGCGATACCGCCGGCGAAGAACACGCACCCGGCCACCGCGATCGGGCCTGCGCCCACCCGCCGCACGATCGGACCCGCGCCGATGGCCAGCGCCGGCACCATGATCGGACCCGGCGCGATGGCCAGGCCGGTGCGGAGTGCGGACCAGTGCCAGATCTGCTCACACCACAGCACCACCGAGAGCAGCATCGCCGCGAAGGCCACCGCGAAGAGGACGTTCGCCACGGTCGCCGGCCCGAAACCGGGGACGCGGAGCAGTGGCAACGGCAGCACCGGCGACGGATGGCGTCCCGACCGGTACACGAACCAGGCGAACAGCAGCGCGGCGACCGCCAGCGTCCCGGCGACCCCGCCGGGGCCCCAGTCGTCCCCCTTGACCAGGCCGAGGGCGAGGAGGGCGATCGCGGCGGTGAGGAGGGCCGCCCCCGGCAGATCCGGACGCGCCGTGTCGGCCCGGCCCCCGCCGGCCGTCCGCGGAAGTACCCGCGGTCCCGCGACCAGGACGGCGACACCGATCGGCACGTTCACCAGGAACACCCAGCGCCAGTCGAACTGGGTCAGCACTCCGCCCACGACGGGACCGAGCGCGGCGGCAAGACCGCTGATCGCCGTCCAGGCGCGGACCATCGAACCGCGCCGCTCGGGCGGGGCCGAGGCCAGCAGCAGCCCCAGCGAGGCGGGCATCAGCAGGGCCGCCCCGGCCGCCTGCGCCACCCGGGCCGCCACCAGCGTCCAGACTCCCGGCGCCACCGCGCACAGCACCGAGGCCACGGTGAAGACGGCGATGCCGACGAGGTAGGCGCGCCTGGGCCCGGTACGGTCCGCGAGGTTCCCCGCGGGCACGAGCAGTGCGGCGAAGACCACCGCGTAGGCGTTGAGAACCCACGACAGCGACGACAGCGAGGCGTCGGCGAAGTGCCCGCCGATCCGGGGCAGCGCGACATTGACTATGAAGACGTCCAGGTTGGACATCGCCACCCCCGCCGCGACAACGGCGAAGACCACACCGAGCCTGGGCCGGGCAGAGATCTCAGGGGGTACGACGGTCCGAGTATCCGGTGGGTTCACGATTCTCCTGTAGGGTTGGATTTTCCAACTAACCCAACGGGAGGACCGTAACAGCAGTCAGTTTGAAAATACAACCCTCCACTCGCGGGCGGCGGCCGCCCCGGGGGATGACGCCTACCGGCGGCGTTCGGGCGGACTGGTGACCCGCACGTGGTGCCCTGGCTCCCACGCTTGACAGTCGCCGGGAATCCCACCGGCTCCCGGAACGAGAGAGCGGGCCGATAGGGCGGACGACTCGGAGAACCCGCCGTTCCCGACCGGTGGACAGCCGGACACGCTCCTGTCGTGGCCGGCGGCCGTGGAGGTGCTGAGGCAGGCCGTTCTCGCCAGGGACTCGCGGGGAAGACGCGGATCCGCACCGCGGTCATGTCGGCGCCGGCGGTCGATCACCTGGCCGTGCCCGGGGCCGGGCGACTCGTGGTCGCGGGCGGCGGCCGGACGGAACCCCGGTGGAGCTGGTGACGGGGCGGCTCGTCGCCGACCCGGCCGACCAGCATCGCCACGCGGACATGTTCGGTGAACGGCCGGTGCCGCTCCAGGGCGCGGCGGATCCGCTCGGCGAAGAGCGGTCGCCGATCCGGCGCCGGCAGCCGGTCGACGGGAAGCGCCGAGTAGACGCCGCCGACGATCCGGTCGAGGTCGAGCTCGTCGGTGTAGTCGACGCCGATCTCGCGCACGCCGAATCCCGCGCCGGCCAGGCTGTCGCGGTAGCGCCGCCGGCTCGCCTCGTCGGTGCCGCAGGCATGGCCGACCTCGAACCCGAGCCACTGTTCCAGACAGCCGCGCAGCGCCCGCGACCAGGCGGTGTCCTGCAGCCACAGCGGAGTCCCGTTGGCCACCACGGCCACACCGCCGCCGGCGCGCCAGCGGAGCCAGCGCGCGGAACAGCTCGTCACGGTCCATCCAGTGCAGTGCCTGGCCGATGGTCACCGCGCCCACGGCCCGGTCGCCGAGCAGGGCGCCCAGCGCCGGTACGTCGGTGTCCGCCCCCAGCATCCAGCTCAGGTTCGTCAGGCCCCGCTCGCCCGCGGCCCGCCGGGCCCGGAGCAGCATGTCGGGCTCCGGATCCACGCCGACGACCGCACGCACCCGCTCGGCGATCGGCAGGGCCAGCTGGCCGGTTCCGCAACCGAGGTCGATCACGATGTCGTCCCGGGTCAGCTCGAACGCCTCCACCAGCGCGTCGATGGCGGCCCGGGGGTAACCGCGCCGATACCGGTGGTAGAAGTCCACCACTTCACCGCGAAAGCCCAGATCCATGCTCACAGCATGCCCGCCGGGGTCCCCGCCGCGACGGCGATTCGGCTCGCGGCGTCGGTCCGGCGGGAACCGGCGCCGCGTTCGCGGGCCGCGGGCAAGGTTCGCGTGGATTCGCACCCGGGCCGGCCGGCCGCCCTCGCGGAGCCTGCCCGGCGGATGGATTCCCCGCCGGACGAAGGTCCCCGCGGATTCCTCCGGGCCCCGGCTGGATAGGCTTCGGCCAAGCCGTTCGCGAGCGGATCGGCCCCGGTCGGGCCGACGGCGATCCGGGAGGTCCCATGACATACGACGTGGCAGCCGTACGGGCGTGTTTCCCCGCCCTCGACGAGGGCGCGGCGCACTTCGACGGGCCGGGAGGCTCGCAGGTTCCCGAGCAGGTGGCGGACGCCGTGGCCGGCGTCCTGCGGGCCGCCGTCGCCAACCGCGGTGCCGGAACCGTCGCCGAGCGCCGGGCCGACCGCATCGTGGCCGAGGCTCGCCAGGCGATGGCCGACCTGCTCGGTGGCACGCCGACCGGCGTCGTGTTCGGCCGGAGCATGACGCAGCTCACCTACGACATGGCCCGCACGCTCGCCAAGGGATGGCGTCCCGGTGACGAGGTCGTGGTCACCAGGCTGGACCACGACGCGAACATCCGCCCGTGGGTGCAGACCGCCGAGGCGCACGGGGTCGCCGTCCGCTGGGCCGACTTCGATCCGGAGCGCGGCGAGCTGGACGTCACCGCGATCGCCGGCCTGCTCACCGAGCGCACCCGGCTGGTGGCCGTCACCGCCGCGTCGAACCTGCTGGGCAGCCGGCCGGACATTCCGGCGATCGCCGAGCAGGTACACGCGGCCGGAGCGCTGCTCTACGTCGACGGCGTGCACCTGACCCCGCACAGCCCGGTCGACCTCCAAGGGCTCGGCGCCGACTTCTACGCCTGCTCGCCGTACAAGTTCCTCGGCCCGCACCTGGGCGTGCTCGCCGCCGACCCCGCACTGCTGGAGACCCTCCGCCCGGACAAGCTGTTGCCCTCCAGCGACGCGGTGCCGGAACGCTTCGAGCTGGGCACCCTCCCCTACGAGCTGCTCGCCGGCACGACGGCGGCGGTCGACTTCCTCGCCGGCCTGGTACCGGGCCCGGGCACCCGGCGCGAACGCCTGACCCGCTCGATGGCCGCGCTGGAGCGGCACGAGGAGGCCATGCTCGGGCGGCTCGACGCGGGCCTGGCCGGGATCGGCGGGGTGACCTCGTACGGCGCGGCCTCACGCAGGCGGACCCCCACTACGCTCTTCTCCATCGACCGCGTCAGACCCGCCGACGCCTACCTGTCCCTGGCCGAACGCGGCGTCAACGCGCCCGCCGGCCACTTCTACGCGCTGGAGTGCTCCCGCCACCTGGGCCTCGGCGACACCGGCGCCATCCGCGCCGGAATCGCGCCCTACACCGACGAGTCCGACGTGGACCGGCTCCTGAAGGGCATCCAGGAGCTGGCCGGGCAGGGCTGATCCCCAGAAGCAGCGCCCCGCGCCACGGACGTACTGGTCGCGGCCCCAAACGGCGGGAAAGTTCAGCCCGGTGATGACGGTTGAGCCATAGGCGCGGCCATCCGCGCACCATCTCCTGGGCAGGAGCCTCAGAGGCCGATCGCTTCGGGTGTTTCGGGGAAGGATCTCAGCATGTCAGTTGAGTTGAACCACACCATCGTGGCGGCCCGGGACAAGAAGGCGTCCGCCGAGTTCCTGGCGGGCGTCCTGGGCCTTGAGGTCGGGGCCCCCTACGGGCCCTTCATCCCGGTGGCGACCGGCAACGGCGTCACCCTGGACTTCGCCGACAGCCTCGAGGAACAGATCACCGCCCAGCACTACGCCTTCCTGGTCTCCGAGCAGGAGTTCGACGCCATCTTCGGACGGATCCAGCAGGCCGGCATCACCTACTACGCCGATCCCTTCCACCGGCAGGCCGGGCAGATCAACCACCACGACGGCGGCCGCGGCCTCTACTTCGAGGACCCGAACCGGCACAACCTGGAGATCATCACCCGCCCCTACGGCAGCGGCGGATGACACGAAGGCACCGACCCCGCCACGAGACCTTGCTCCGGCCCTACAGCGCACCGCGGGCAACCCTGCGCTCCTTTCGGAGGCGACGCTTCAGCTACGGCGATTCACGCTGAGCGATCTCGTACGGATCGCTTCAGCCCTACGGAGAACACCGGACGATCCGTAAGGGAGCGACTACGGTTCGCTCCCTTACGGCGGGACCGGAGCGCGCACACCCGACCGGCCAACTCATCGCTCCCCGCGCCCGGCGCGCGACGGTCGGCTGAACGCGGGTGACACCGGGGGATCGACCAGGCCCCTCGAACGAACCAGGTAGAGCGGAACCACGCCGAGCGGCACGCGTGGACGTGAGAGTCACCGGAGTCCGTTCTACGATGCGAGAAGAGCGGAACGCCGCCCCCCGCGCACCACGAGATGGCGCGTGCCGTTCCGCCGAGGCCGGACAGATGACGAGATCCTCCGGCGAAACCGACGGCGGAGGGCAGGGGCAACGGTGCGCACTTCTGACGGCCCGCCGGGAAACGGCGGGAAACGGAGCGAGACCGCCTCCTCCACGCTCAGTTCCACCGTTCTGCTGTACTGGCTCCTTGGCCTCACCGTGCTTCTCGTGGTGTCCGGCTACCTGAGCGACAGAGAGAGCCGGCTGGTCCCCTTCCTCATCATCCTGCCCGCCTTCGTCGCCGGGGTGGGGACGGTGCGGCAGACCGTCCTCACCGCCGGATGGGTCGTCCTCGTCGTTACCGGCTCGGTGCTCTACCACCCGCTGCAGACGGCCGCCAACCTGTCACTGATCGCCTTCTCCATCGTGCTCGGCGGGTTGAGCGTCGCGGGATGCCGGTGGCGGATCCGCAAGAACGAGGAGATCGCCCGGCTGCGCTCGGCGTCGGCGGCCCTGCAACGGCAGATCCTGCGTCCGCTGCCGTTGCTCACCGACCAGCTCCTGGTCGACGGGCTGTACGAGCCCGCCGAGGAGGACAGCATGGTCGGCGGCGACGTCTACGAGGTGGTGGCCTCGCCGTACGGCAGCCGGGTGCTCATCGCCGACGTCCAGGGCAAGGGCCTGCCCGCCATCGGCACCGCCTTCGCGGTGCTGGGCGCCTTCCGGGAGGCCGCCTTCCGGGAGCCGGACCTCCCCGCGGTGGTGGACGCCCTGGAGAACGCCGTGCTGCGGCACAACGCCTTCGCGAAGCAGACCGGCGACCCCGAACGCTTCGTCACCGCCCTCGTGCTGAGCGTCGACAGCGGGTACAAGGCCCAGGCCGTCAACTGCGGCCATGTTCCGCTGTACATCCTGTACGGCGAGCGGACCGGCCCGGTTCTCTTCCGTGATCCGGGTGTCCCCCTGGGGCTGGGCTCCCTCGCCTCGGAACCACGTCCCGTCGAATGGTTCGACTTCCCTTCCGGCGCGACCCTGCTGCTCTGCACGGACGGCGTCACCGAGGCCCGTGACCCGTCCGGCGCCTTCTACCCCCTGGAGGAGCGCCTGGCCCACTGGCGTGACGCCTCCCCCGAGCAGGTGGTCAGGACCCTGCGCGCCGAACTGCTCCGGCACACCCTGGGCAACCTCCGCGACGACCTCGCCGTACTGGCCGTCCGCCGGAACTCCCCGGCCGCCCACTGACCTTCCGTACACCGCGGCTGTTCGATCGCTGTCAGGTCGTGGACAGGGCGACCGTCGGGGACAGGCGGGCCGCGCGCATGGCCGGGTAGATGCCGGCGAGAGTGCCGATGACCAGGGTGGCACCGACCGCGCCGCCGATCGTCCACGGTGGCACGACGGGAGGCCAGTCACGGGACAGGGCATAGCCGACGGTGGCCAGGGTGCCCAGTGCGGCCCCGACGACGCCGCCCAGAGCGGACAGCAGCAGGGACTCCACCAGGAACTGAACGCGGACCTGGCCACGGGTGGCCCCCAGGGAGCGACGCAGGCCAATCTCCCGCCGACGTTCCAGCACCGAGATCACCATGGTGTTCGCCACGCCGACCCCGCCGACCAGCAGGGCGACCGCGCCGAGCCCCAGCAGCAGGTTGGTGAAGGCCCCGGCTGCGGCGGCCCTGGCGGCCAGCGCGTCGGATGGCCTGCTGACGTTCACCTCCCCCGGGTTCTCCGGGTTCACCGTCCGAGGCAGCACGGAGCGTACGTCCGTCACCGCCTCCTCGGCGGACCGCTCGTAGATCGTGGTGGGATGCCCGTCGAAGCCCAGCAGTTCCGCCGCGGCGGGGAACCCGATGAGCGCCGACCGTTCGATCTCGGGCGCGAGCGGCATCGGTTCCAGGATGCCGATGACCGTGAACCACCGGTCGCCCATCCACACCCGCACCCCGGTCCTGGTGATGCCCAGTCGCTCGGCGGATTTGGCACCCAAAACGACCACCGGTTGCCGTTCGGTGGCGGCGTTCAGCCAGGTACCGCGCTGGACGGTGCCCTCCAGCGTGCGGAGCAGTTCGACGGTGGCGGCCTGTACCGCGATGCCTCCGGTGACCGCTTCGGGAATGTAGCCGGTCCTACGCACCGACGTCCTGACGAGTCCGGTGGCCGAGGCGGTGCTCACCGGGCCGATGCGCTTGATCATCGCGACCGATTCCCTGGGCAGCTTGGCGTCCTTCCCGAAGATCGTCTGGCCCGGCGCCACGGTCAGCAGGTTGGTGCCCAGCCGGTCGAGCTGGCGGAGCAGTTCCTCCCTGGAGGAGGAGGAGATCCCGATCACCGCGATCATGGTGGCGATACCGATGGCGATGCCGAGCGCGGACAGGACCACCCTGGTCGGCCGGGCACGGAGCCCTACCGCGCCGACCCGCAGCACGTCGGAGAGGCTGAGCCTGGCAGGCTTCACGTCAGCACCTCCCCGTCCCGGACCCGTACCTGCCGGGGGCACCGGTCGGCGATCTCGCCATCGTGCGTGATGATCGCGACCGTGGTCCCGCCCTCGTGGAGCTCGCGCAGGATCTTGAGCACCTCGGCGCCCGAGGCGGAGTCGAGGTTGCCGGTCGGCTCATCGGCCAGCAGCAGCGGCGGGTCGCCGACGACGGCCCTGGCCACGGCCACCCGCTGCTGTTCTCCACCGGAGAGTTGGTCGGGCCGGTGGTCGAGCCGGTGCCCGAGGCCGACCCGCTCCAGGGCCGCCGCGGCCCGTGCGCGTCTGGCCCGCAGCGGCGTCCCGGTGTAGAGCAGTCCGTCGGCCACGTTGTCCAGGGCGCTCACTCCCGGCGCCAGATGGAACTGCTGGAAGACGAACCCGAGGTGGCGGGCACGCAGCGCCGACAGCTCGCGATCCGACAGGGTGGCGACGTCGTGGCCCGCGATCCGGACGGTCCCCGAGGTGGGCCGGTCCAGGGTCCCGATCATGTGGAGCATGGTGGACTTGCCCGAGCCCGACGGGCCGACGATGGCCAGCAGCTCGCCCTCCTCGACCAGCAGGTCCACCCCGCGCAGCACCTGGACATGGCCGTTGTAGGTCTTGGTCACCCCGCGTAGCTCGATGATGCTCATCCCTCCGGCACCCCGACCTTCATGCCCTCCCCGAGGCCCTCCCCGGTGATCTCGACCATGCCGCCGCCGAACGCCCCGACCTTCACCGGCACCGGCCGGGTACGGGAACCCTCGACGATCTCGACGCCGAACCCGCCCTCGCGCAGCGCGAGCAGCGCCTCCACCGGTACGGCGAGCACGTTCTCGCGCCGCTCGCTCACCAGCTCCACCTCGACGGGGGCCTGGTCCAGCCTGCTCTTCGGCTCCTTGGCGAGCGTGATCTCGACCTCGATGTACGTCCTCTCCGCCGCCTGCTTGGCCACCGTGCCCACGTCGGTGATGCTCCCCGCCGCCTGCTCGCCGTCGGGCAACTCCACGGTGACCTTCGTCCCCTTCTCGGCGAGCGTCTGGTCGCCCGCGTCGAGGTCGAGCCGGACCAGCCGGTTCAGGTCGCTGACGGCGAGGACCTGCCGCCCGGGGGCGGTCCTGCCACCGACCACGACTTTCACGTCGATCACCCTGACCGCCGAGGACAGGAACACCACCTGGGTGTCGTCCACCCGGCCGGTCTCGGTCAGCCCCCGGTCGGCCTGCCACTTTCGCACCGCGAGGTGGGTGGCGTAGTCGAAGTGCTCGTCCACGGTGAGGTTCTCGCCGTAGCCCAGCGTCCTGAGGTTGCGTTCGAGCTGCTCGACATCGGGTCCGTCGGAGACGCCCCGGCTCAGCGGCCGGTAGAGGGGCAGCCTGCCGTACATCAGGGTGACCGGCCGGCGATCGACCTTGAGCAGGGGGTGGCCCCGCCGCACCACCGCGCCGTCCTCTGGTACCCACGTCACCGTTCCGGCCGCGCCGGTGGTGAGATCGCGCCGGCCCGAGTAGGTGAGCGCGCCGGTCACGGTCTTGGTGTCCAGCAGGTCCTGCCTGGTGATCACCGCTGTGGCGGCGACCCGCTCCGTGGCGGGCGCGGCCACTTCGGTGCCGCCATCGGCCAGTACGGCCATCGCGGCCCCCGCGGCCACGATGGCCAGCAGAGCCGCCCCTGACAGGAGGGCTCCCTTTCTCACTGCCCGTCCCCCTGCATGGCGGGCTGGAACTCCTTGCAGGCCACCTCGGCCGCCTTCAACTTCTGCTCGCCGCCGTCGGGCAGCTTGAGCCTGAGCTTGCCGTTGGGGTCCGGGTCCTCCATCTCGATGCCCTGCTCGCGCATGCACTGCACGTACCTGACCATCTCGTCGCGCCGCTTCGGGTCGGCTGCCGCGCCCTTGCCGCCGGCCGCGTCCTCCATGAAGTGCTGGCACTCCTTCATCGCCTTCTCCAGCTTGCCCTCCTCCCCCTTCTGGGCCTGGACGCGGATCTTCCCGCTGCCGTCGGGGTCCGCCATGTCGACGCCGTTCTCGCGCATGCACCGGGCGAACCTCAGCTGCGCCTGCCCCTGATCCGCCGAAGCCGAAGCGGAAGCGGAAGCGGCGCCGTCCCCCTTGCCGGCGACACCCGAGGTGGTCGGAACCGCACCGCACCCCGCAAGCAGCAGCGGTACGGCGAGCAGCAACAGTCGAGCTTTCACGGCGATCTCCCTGGGTTGGTTGAGGGCCAACTTCAACGGAGACGGTGTTAGACCCGGGTAAGCACTTACCCGGCGCTAACACCCGGTGCGTCACTCTCGTCATCATGCGAGTGCTGATCGTGGAGGACGAAGAGCAGCTGGCCGACGCCGTCGCGCGGGGCCTGCGGCTGCACGCGATGGCCGTGGACGTGGTCTACGACGGCCGGGAGGCGCTGGAGCGGGCCGGGTACGTCGACTACGACGTCGTCGTCCTGGACCGTGACCTGCCCGAGGTACACGGCGACGACGTGTGCGCCGAGTTCAGGCACCGGAGCCGCGTCATCATGCTGACCGCGGCGGGACAGGTGCACGACAGGGTCGACGGGCTGACCCTGGGCGCGGACGACTACCTGGTCAAGCCGTTCGCGTTCACCGAGTTGGTCGCCAGGATCAGGACGCTGGCCCGCCGCTCCCTCCGTGTCGCCCCGCCGGTCCTGGAGCGGGCCGGGATCAGGCTCGACCCCGCCCGCCGTGCGGTCACCAGGGACGGACGGCCGATCGGACTGAACCGCAAGGAGTTCGACCTGCTGCGGGAGCTCCTGGCCGCCGACGGTGACCTGGTCACCTCCGCCGAGCTCCGCAGAAGGGTCTGGGACGAGTACGCCGAGGGCGGCACCGGCGTGTTGCGCGTCGCGATCACCTCACTGCGCAAGAAGCTCGGCGCTCCCCCGGTGCTGCACAACGTGCCGGGGAAGGGGTACCGGCTGTGAGACTCGGCCTGCGCATGCGGCTCACCCTGCTGTACGGCGTGCTGTTCTTCGTGGCCGGGTCGACCCTGGTCTGGTTCACCTACCTGCTGACCGCCAAGGCACTGAACCAGCGGTTCCTGACGGGAAGCCAGAAGATCATCGAGGAGGCGGAGGATCCTCCTCCGCAGCAGGCCCTCACCGGACTACGGCTGCGGACGCAGCCGCAGGACGTGGAGGCACGGGCGACCGGCGTCCTCGACGAGATGCTCCGCTCCTCGCTCCTGATCATGGTCCTCGTCGGAATCGTCGCGACCGTGGTCGGCTACCTGATCGCCGACCGCGCGCTCCGTCCTCTCGACCGGGTCACCGAGACCGCGCAGCGGCTCTCCGAGGGCAACCTGCACGAGCGGATCGCGCTGCGCGGACGGCCCCGGGACGAGATCAAACGGCTGGCCGACACCTTCGACGCGATGCTCGACCGGCTGCACCGGGTGTTCGAGGCCCAGCGCCGGTTCATCGCCAACGCCTCGCACGAGCTGCGCACCCCGCTGGCGATCAACCGCACGGTCCTGGAGGTCTCGCTGGAGGAGCCCGAGGCGTCACCGGACCTCAAGGCGCTGGCCCGCGCGCTGCTCGGTACCAATGCCCGCCACGAGCGGCTGATCGAAGGGCTGCTCCTGCTGGCCCAGTCCGAGCAGGAACTCACCTCGCGCAGGCCCCTCGAACTCGACCAGGTGGTACGCGCCGCCCTCGACCAGCTCGACCCGGTGCCCCGCAACCGGCCCGTCACCATCCACCGGGACCTGAGCCCGGTGACCGTCGACGGCGATCCGCTCCTCCTTGAGCGCGCCGTCTGCAACCTGGTGGAGAACGCGATCAAGTACAACGTGCGGGACGGGCAGGTCTGGATCTCCTGCGACCGGGGCGGCCTGGTGGTGGAGAACACCGGGCAGTCGGTCCCGCCGTACGAGGTGGCGGATCTCTTCGAGCCCTTCAGGCGGCTGCAGGGCGACCGCGTCCGCTCGGCACGCGGCGCGGGGCTCGGGTTGTCGATAGTCCGCGCCATCGTGGACGCCCACGGCGGCACGGTCGGCGCCACCGCACGCCCCGAGGGCGGCCTGCGCGTGGCGATCGCGCTACCCGTTCCCGCGACGCCGTCGACCGATTCCGGCGGTACCCGAATCCCCGTCCGAACCGGCTGACGGCGAACACTGCAAAAGCCCCGGCCGCCCCCGCGCTCCTTTCACAGGGGCAGCGCACCCTCGACCGGCTCCGACCCGAGAGCTACTCCCCGGTCAGCCGACCCAGTCGCTCGGTGGCCTCGATGTACTCCTCCACCAGCCCGAACACCACGTCCTTGGTCGACCGTACCTGGTTCATGGTCCCGATGATCTGACCCGCCGGGAAGGTGGCCAGCTCGGCGGCGTCGGAGCGGGCGATGCGGCGGAGCGCGTCGGAGATCAGCATGAACTGCAGCGGCATCGGCAGGGTGCCGGGCGAGTCGGGCGCCTCCCAGGCGTCGGTCCACTCGTTCCTGAGCAGCCGGGCGGGCTTGCCCGTCCACGAGCGGGAGCGCACGGTGTCGCGTGAGGTGGCCTCCAGGATGCGCTGCTTGGCCATCGCGGGGGTGTCGGCCTCCTCGACGGCGAGCCAGATGGAACCGGTCCACACCCCCTCGGCTCCGAGCGCCATGCCCGCCGCCATCTGGCGGCCGTTGCCGATGCCTCCCGCGGCCAGTACGGGCACGTCCACCGCGTCCACCACCTGCGGGATGAGCACCATCGTGGAGATCTCCCCGGTGTGCCCGCCCGCCTCGGTGCCCTGCGCGACGACGATGTCCACGCCGACCTCGACCTGCTTGACCGCGTGCCTGGGGGTGGACGCCAGCGCCGCCACCTTCACGCCCTTGGCGTGCGCCAGCTCGACCACGTCGGCGGGCGGCGGGCCGAGGGCGTTGGCCAGCAGCGCGATCGGGTGCCGCAGCGCCACCTCGACCTGCGGCCTGGCGGTGGCGTCGGTCCAGCCGAGCAGGGCCCGGCCGGCCTCCTCGCCGGACAGCGGGCCGACGCCGTGCGAGGTCAGCAGGTTGTCGACGAACGCGCGGTGCCCCTCGGGGATCATCCCCTGGAGCCGTCCCAGCAGGTCCTCGGGCGAGTCGACGCCCAGGTCGGCTCCCGCGTAGGAGGCGGGCATGACCACGTCGACGCCGTACGGCTTGCCGTCGACGTGGTCGTCGATCCACTTGAGCTCCATCTCGAGCTCTTCCGGGGTGAAGTAGAGCGCGCCGAGCACGCCCATCCCGCCGGCGCGACTGACCTCGACGACGACGTCCCGGCAGTGGCTGAAGGCGAATATCGGAAGTTCGATCCCGAGCATGTCCGTGACACGTGTCCGCATGCGCCCACGGTACGACCCGCCCTCAGCAAACTGCAACGTGTTCTAGTCTAGAATGTTTCGTCGGTATTGTTGGGAAAGCAAAACAATGCCGGGAAAGTACAACGAGAACCTGTTTCACCGAGGCATTCGGCGCCAGATCGCGCGCGGCAGCACGCGCATCACCGCGAAGAACACCCGCAGCCTGCCGGGAACCCAGACGACCTCGGCGTCGACGCGCAACCCGGCGATCACCGCGTCGGCGACCTGGCCCGGAGTGGACGACATCGGCGCGGGAGACATCCCCTCGGTCATCCTGCCGACCACGAAACCAGGCCGGACCACCATCACCCGGGCACCCGATCCGTGCAGGGCGTCACCCAGCCCCTGCGCGAACCCGTCCAGGCCCGCCTTGGCCGAGCCGTACACGAAGTTGGCCCGGCGCACCCGCACCCCGGCCACCGAGGAGAGCACCACCAGCGTGCCGTGGCCCTGCTCGCGCAGCCGCCGCGCGGCGAAGAGCCCGGCGGACACATGCCCGCCGTAGTTGACCGCGACCGCCTCGGCGGCGGCCACCGGATCGGCGTCGTAGGTCCGCTGGCTGCCCAGCACGCCGAAGGCGGGGATGACCACGTCCAGGTCGCCGACCAGCTTCGCGGCGGCCTCGATCACCTCGCCGTGCGTCTCGGGCCGGGAGGCGTCGAAGTCCAGCAGGTGCACCTCGGCGGCCCCGATCACCGGGGGCGGCCCGGCGGTGGCGTCACGGGCGGCGAGCACGACCCGGCGGGCACCGTCGCGGACCAGCCGCTCGACGATCGCCAGCCCGATCTCGCTGCGCCCGCCCAGCAGCAGCACGGTGTCCACCGCGCCCAGGGCGTTCTTCATCCGACCAACCTCCTCATCGGCGTCCCGGAACCGGTTCTCACAGGGAGAGTCTTCTCGCCAGGTCCGAGCGGAACACCCCGCCCGGATCCACCTCGTCACGGACCGCCCGCCACTCCGCCAGCCGGGGGTACATCGCGGCCATCGTCTCGGCCGACATCCGCGAGTCCTTGGCCAGGTAGATCCGCCCGCCCGCCCCGGCCACCCAGCCGTCGAACTCGCGCAGCAGCCCGGCCAGCCCGCGCCGGCCGGCGGGGATGTCCAGGGCGAGCGTCCAGCCGGGAGCCGGGAACGACAGCATCCCCGGCGTGCCGGGACCGAACCGCTTGAGCACCGTGAGGAAGGAGACCACCCCGAGAGCCGACAGCCGCGAGACGATCCGCCGCAGCGTCGCCTCCTCGCCGAACGGCACCAGGAACTGGTACTGGACGAAGCCGTGCGAGCCGTAGACCCGGTTCCAGCCGTCCACCGAGTCCAGCGGGTGGAAGAACGGCGCGAGCCCCTGGATGAGACCGGTGCCGGGACGCGACTTCCGGTACCAGGCCTCGTTGAAGGCCCGTACGGTCACCTGGTTGAGCAGCCCGTTCGGCGCCCAGGCGGGGGCCCTCACCACGGAACCGGGAGCGAACGCCAGCGGGTCGGCGCCACGCGGCAGTTCGTCGCGGGTCGCGTGGTCTCCCCTGGTGAGCACGCTGCGGCCCATCCGGGCGCCCGCGGCGAGCAGGTCGATCCAGGCGACCGTGTAGCGGTAACGGTGATCGGTGGCCGCCATCGTCTCCAGCGTGTGGTCCAGGTCCCGGGTGCGCGCCACGTCCACCCGTACCCGGGAGGTCTCGATCGGCAGGCACTGGAACACCGCCTCGGTGATCACACCGGTGAGCCCCATCCCGCCGACCGTGGCCCAGAACAGGTCGTCGCCCGGTGCCAGCGTACGGCCGACGCCGTCGGCCGTGACGAGGGTGAGGGAGCGCAGGTGGGCGCCGAAGGAGGAGTCGGCGTGGTGGTTCTTGCCGTGCACGTCGGCCGCCACGGCCCCGCCGACCGTCACGTACCTGGTGCCCGGGGTGACCGGGACGAACCAGCCCAGGGGCACCAGGGCGGTCATCAGATCGTGCAGGCTCAGCCCGCCGGCGGCGGTGACCAGGCCGGTCGTCCCGTCCAGGGACCACGAGGTCAGCGCGGTGCAGTCGAGGACCAGGCCGCCGGAGTTCTGCGCGGCGTCGCCGTAGGAACGGCCGAGCCCCCGGACCGCGACGCCTCGGCCCGGTGCCCGCCGTACCAGCTCGGCGACCTCCTCGGCGGAGCGGGGCCTGGCCAGCCGCGCGGGGGTCGGCGCGGTACGGCCCCAGCCGGTCAGGAAGGTCATCGAACCTCCTTGAGCGTGGAGAACTCGGGCTTCGGCCCCGGGGAGGAGGTCAAGGCAGGTAGATCCCGAAGGCGAGCAAGACGAGCAGGAGCGCGACGAACACCTGCGTGGGCCGGTCGCGCAGGGCGAGTTCCTCGGGCTCCTCCCCCACGCCCCGGTCCACCAGCAGATTGTGCCGCAGCACGATGAGCAGGAAGGGCACGATGCTGATCCCGTAGAACGGTCCGGGGTGGTCGTTGAGCGCCCACAGGCAGTAGGTCACGATCATGGCGCCTGACGACATCAGCCGGACGCCGGACAGGTAGCCGGGAGTGTAGGCGGCCAGGATGGCACGGGTGGAGTTGCCGCCGCCGGCGGCGCGCAGCTCGGCCTCCCGCTTGCCCGCCACGAGCTGGAGCGAGCCGAGCGAGATCACCACAAGGAACCAGCTCGTCACCGGCACGTCCACGGCGACCGCCCCGGCGAAGGCGCGGATCACGTGGCAGCCCGCGACCGCGACCAGGTCCACCACCACCTCGTGCTTCAGCCAGTAGGTGTAGGCGAAGGTCAGCACCAGGTATCCGACGACCACGGCCGGCAGCCGCCAGTCACCCGACAGCGCGGCGAACACCGGGGCGAGCACGACGAGCAGGACTCCGACGGTCCATGCGAGCCGTACCGAGACCAGACCTGCGGCGATGGGGCGGTGGCGCTTGCGCGGGTGGCGGCGGTCGGCCTCGACGTCGGCGGCGTCGTTGAGCAGGTAGGTGCCGCCGGCGGCCAGGCAGAACGCCACGAAGGCGATCAGCGCGCCGAGCAGGCCCTGGACGGTCCCCAGTACGCCGGCCGCCGCCGGGGCCGCGAACACCAGGGCGTTCTTCAGCCACTGGCGCGGGCGGCAGGCCCGGACGAGGGCGACGGGCGAGAAGCGCCGGGCGTCCGCTTCCGGAGCGCCGGGGAAGGTGGGCTCCGGCGCGGCCAGAGCGGCCGCCGGCGGACTCGCCGACGGCCACGCGGCCACCGCCTTCTCGTTCACCGGATCCTGGCTCGCCAGGATCCGGTCGCCGGAGCTCACCGCATTCCGATCGTCAGCCCCGGCCGGTCCTGCGGACCAGGAGGAATCCGGTGACCAGCAGGGCGAGGCCCACCAGCAGCAGGATCACCGGGATCGTCACCTTGAGCAGGGTGATCTGGCTCTTGCCCTCGGTGGCGTTGCGCACCAGCTCGTCGACGGTCTGCGGGGTCATCTTGGCCGTCGCCGCGAAGGCGATGATGCTGTGGGCGCCGTCCTGGGTCCTCAGCACGTCGTTGCGCTGCTGCTCCTGCTTGACCGGCGAGCCGGTGACCGGCTCGATCCAGTAGGTGTTCTTGCCCTCGTAGAACCGGTCCACCTGGACGTCGCCGGTCACGTCCGTCACGCCCATGATCGAGGCGGGGACGGTGCGGGTCTCGGTCTTCGTCTCCGGAGCCACCTGCTCGAACTTGTACGCCGGCAGGCCGTTGACGTCCTCCTCGCCGACGAACGTGGCGTCGAAGGCCATGCCCGCGGTGGAGTTGAAGACCTTGTAGGTCTTCTTCTCGACGTCGAAGGGGAACTTGTAGATCTGGCCTTCGAGCTTGCTGGGCTTCTTGTCGATGTTCACCGCGCAGCAGTTGATGCCCTCGCCGGTGTACTTGTTGAAAGCGCTGCGCCGCTCGCCGAGCGAGATACCCGGGTTACCGTTCGTCGCGTCGTTGACCGCGGTGAACTCGTCCCAGACGACCCGGTCGCCCTGGGACTGGGACACATCCCCACGGGTGGTGACGGTGATGGCGAGGTCGCCGGTCATCACCTTGAGGTCCTTGGCGCTGAAGTACTGCGCCCCGGTGGCCTCCAGCTTACTGATCCCGTACTGGGCGGCCGGGGCCGCGATCAGGCTGCCGCCGATCTGGAAACGCACCAGCGGCGCGAGCACGATGAGGAACGCCCCGACGGCTAACAGGATTACTCCGACGACCCGACGCATCTACCCTCCTGGGGGATTACAGCATGGGGGGTTTGGGGGGAAATATGTGGATTGACAAGGCTACTGACCAGTATGTTAGGTGCAGGGAGTGATCGACGTCACCGGGGGATGCGGAAAAGTGACCGAAACAAGTTCTAGATCGGAACGGCTCTCTCCGCAGGCTCCACCCAAAATAGTCGGTCATCTGGACACTCTGGACGGCGTGCGCGCCGTCGCCTCGCTCGCGGTGCTCGTCTTCCACGTCGCGAGCGAGTCCGGTGCCGCGCTCCGCGAGGGTTTCACCGGCGCGCTGCTCTCCCGCGGCGACGTGGCGGTGCCGATCTTCTTCGCGCTCTCCGGACTGCTGCTCTACCGGCCCTACGCGGCCGCGCTGCTGTGCCGGACCCCCGCCGTCCACACCCTCGCCTACCTGTGGAAGCGGGCGGTGCGCATCCTGCCCGCCTACTGGCTGGTGGTCGTGGTGGCCATGTTCATCTGGTCACGCGACCACACCTCCGACGCCTGGAGCTGGCTGACGCTGCTGACCCTCAACCAGAACTACGTCACCGAGACCTGGTGGTTCGGCCTGGGGCCCAAGGGCCTGGCCCAGATGTGGAGCCTCTCGGTCGAGGTGGCCTTCTACGTCCTGCTCCCCCTGCTCGCGGCGGGCCTGGCCGCCTTCGCCCGGCGCGGCGGGGCGGACGTGCACCGGCGGGCCCGGCGGCTGCTGGCGGGCCTGGGCGCGCTGATCGCGCTCTCCTACGCCTGGACGCTGCTGACCTACTACCCGGAGTACCGTCCCTTCCTGAACAGCTGGCCGCCCCGCTCGATGATCTTCTTCGCGGCGGGGATGGCGCTGGCCGTGGTGCTGGCCTGGATACGCGCCACCCCGGACGCCGACTCCCCCGCCCGGCGTTTCGAACGGGCGGTGTGGGCCTCCCCCGGCTCGTGGTGGCTGGTCGCCGCCCTGGCGTACGCCGTCGCCGCCTCCCCCGTGACCGGAACCCGCTTCCTCGGCATCGACGGCGTCTGGTCGGGCCTGTTCGAGCTGACCCTCTACGCGATCGTGGCCCTGTGCCTGCTCGTCCCGGCCACGCTGCCGCCGCCGGGCGACTCACCGGTGAAGGTCCTGCTCGCCAACCCGGTGATGAGCTTCCTCGGCCGCATCTCCTACGGCGTCTTCCTCTGGCAGTTCGTGGCCATCTACCTGTGGTACGGCTTCACCGAGCAGCAGCAGTTCTCCGGCAACTTCCTGGGCAACCTGGTGCCCGTCACCGTCATGACGCTCCTGATGGCCACCCTGACCTACCGGTTCGTGGAACAGCCCGCCCAGCGCCTCAACCGCCTCATGCGCCCGCCCCTCCGCCCCGAACCGGCCGAGGGATCTGAGCGGCGCCCCCAGGGCTAGGAGGGCTGCCCGCCCTGGGGGACCGGGGCCCCGAGGGCGACGCCGGTCAGGCAGAGCGGGGCCGTCGGGTCGTTCATCACGATGTTCATGCCCTTGCTCACCCCGGTCACCGGGAAGTGGACGAGCCCGCCCGAGGTCTCCTTCAGGCTGAGCACGATCCGTTCCTCACCGACCTCCACGGTCACCGAGACCGGCCGATCGGAGATGTAGGCCAGCGCGCCCGCGGTGGCCTTCCCCCCGAAGGAGATCGCGTCGGGGAAGAACGCGGTGCCGTCCAGGGTCGGCATGCACCGCTCGCCCTCGCCCCGGGCGGCGAAGAAGCCGAAGACGCTCATCGGCACCAGCCTGCCGTCCTTGTCGAAGACCCGCGCGTCCTCCGACGGTTCCGGATGCGTCATCCGGACCCGTATGGCCGGGCGGGCCAGCGGAGCGAGCAGGTGGCTGCTGAGCCGCCGTTCACCGTTCACCGGCAGCACGATGTCGTCGGGAAGCGGGGTCGGATAGATCACCACGTTCTCCGGCGCCGCGGCGAGCTGTTCCCTCGCCGTTTCCAGGTAGGCCCGGACCCGGTCGCCGGTGAGGGTGTCCCGGTAGGCCCCGATCGAGACCATCGACAGGATGAGGTAGGCGCCCGAGGTCAATCCCGCGACCAGGGAGAGCGAGGACGGTGCGGGCAGCGCGCGCCGGTAGGCACCGCTCTCCCCCTCGACCGGCAGCAGGGCGAGCCCCAGACAGATCGCCAGGATCACGACGGCGTCGGCGACGTAACGGGTCTCCAGGCCCACCAGTGACGTGTAGCTGCCCCGGGCGATCACCGTGGGGACGGCGTCGGCGAGCAGCAGGTAGCCGGCCAGGATGATCCAGGCCCGCAGTGCGCGGCGCCGGTAGAGGACGGTGACCACCAGCAGGGTCGCCAGGATCACCCAGGAGCCGATGACGAGGGCGTCGGCGGGCTCGGCCAGACCGCCGACCGCGGTCGGCGACCAGTCGATCGGGCCACCGATCGCCCCGCTGGGGAACGTCCGGCCCAGCAGGAGCGAGAGCAGTTCGGTGGTCACGTCGGGATCGGGCATCGACGCGCCCTCTCCCGGCGCGGTGCCCCTCCTGGCGAGGTAGAGGATCGTATAGGCGGCGAGCGCCAGCACGTGCGCCGACCAGAGCCGCCAGTGCCGCCGTACCTCGCCGAACGCCGAGGCGATCCAGCCCGTCTCCCTCTCTCGCAGAAAGGCCGTGGTCAGGGCGAAGAGCAGGAAGGTGACGAAGACCCCCTTGGTACTGAAGGCCATCCCGGCCCCGCACCAGGCCAGCGCACGCCAGCCGTACCGGCCGCCCTCGCCCCGGCTGAAGCGGAGCTGGTCGGTCAGCGCGAGGACGAGGACGAGCTGGAGCGGGACCGCGTTGATGGCGGCCGCCCACCAGCCGAACGCCGGGATCGTCAGCGGGGAGAACAGGATCAGGATCAGCAGCGGCAGGATCGCCGGCCGGGTGCCGAACAGGTTCCGCAGCAGCCGGAGCGTCAGCACGCTGAGCAGCACCTGCGCGACGAACGTGACCCCTGCCACCAGCAGCCAGTCATAGGGCGCCAGCCGTGAGAGCACCCAGGTCAGCGCGAGGGCGCCGGGCATGAAGTGACCCTTGTGCACCCGGGTCACGAAGTCGAGGGTGAGGTCGCTCCGGTAGGCGTCGCCGACGAAGAGCAGGTCGTCCTCGACGAAGTAGGAGTCGCGCAGGATCAGCAGCCGCAGCACCAGCGACACCACGACGAGCAGGGCGGCACCGAGCAGCACCGGGCTGCGGAGGGCGGCCAGCCAGCCGGGCAGCGCGATCCGCAGCGCCGGTGGCTCCGGCCGCTCCGGCCGTTCTGTCTCCGTGGCCTCCACTGGCCCTCCCCTGCTGTCCCCGTGTTCCGGCGGAACACCTTACGAGTGTGGAAAGTTCGCTGGCAATGCGGTGTTATGCTCCGCCCCACCTGGTTTGTTCTACTCCGTAGAGGAGCAGCGTTGGAGACCCACCCGGCATCGTTCCGTGCCACCCTGGGCCGGTCTGTCGCCCTGCTCAGCGGCTTCCGCAAGGAGCAGAGCGACCCCGACTTCTTCTACGGCATGCTGGCCAGGGACACGGTGGCCCAGCTCGCCTCCTACACCGAACTGGACGGCGCGCTCGTCGCGGACGTCGGCGGCGGCCCCGGCTACTTCACGGACGTGCTGCGCTCCGTGGGCGCCCGGCCGGTCTGCGTGGACTGCGACGCGGGCGAGATGATGGCCCGCCAGGGCGCCGCTCCGGAGGGCGCCGTGCTGGGCAGCGCGCTCGACCTGCCGCTGGCGACCGGCTCGGTGGACGTCTGCTTCTCCTCCAACGTGCTGGAGCACGTGCCGGAACCGTGGAGGATGGCCGACGAGATGGTCAGGGTGACCCGTCCCGGTGGCGTGATCTATCTGTCCTTCACCAACTGGCTCTCGCCCTGGGGCGGCCACGAGACCTCGCCCTGGCACTATCTCGGCGGCCACCGCGCCGCCGAACGCTACACCCGCAGATATGGCAAGCCGCCCAAGAACCGCTACGGCGAGAGCCTCTACCCCGTCTCGATCGGCGCGGCGCTGCGCTGGGCGAGACGGCAGCCGGACGCCACGGTCCTGGACGCCCTGCCCCGCTACCACCCGCGCTGGGCGACCCCGGTGATCCGCGTTCCCGGGCTGCGCGAGATCGTGAGCTGGAACCTGCTGCTCATCCTGCGCCGCCACTGAGCACCTCCTCCGGCACCGCCGTGCCGAGCACCACCGTGCGCAGGCAGGTCCCGCCGTCCTGGACCGAGATCCGCACCGGCCCCGAGGCGACCCCGGCCGGAAGGTAGACCCGGTCCCGGTCGGCCCTGAGCGGGACCTCGGTCCGCCATCCGTCCCTGGACACCGTGGCGCGCGTGTCCCTCGGCACCCGGTAGTCGATGCGGAGGATGTTCCCCGCGCGCCCGTCGGGCAGGTCGGCGACGGCGGTGCGGTCGTCGCCCAGCGGCAGGCAGCCGCCGTCCCCGGCGGTCATCTGGGCGCCGAAGACCGCGGCGGGCACCAGATGGCCGCGATCGTCGAAGGTCATCGCACGATGAGCCACACCCGGGTGCCTGATCCGCTCACCGAGGGCGCCTTCGGCGAGCGGACTGAGCGCCCGGGAGGTCAGCCGGTCCTCGACGGCCTGCCAGGGGAAGAGCATCCTGTCGGGTATCAGCGCGGGGTAGACACCCGTCTGGGGGTCGAGCCTGGCCAGGTCCGCGCGGGCCGCGTCGAAGTAGGCGCGGTTGCGCTCGCCCGGCAGCCCCTGGGCGAACCCCGCGGCCGACACCAGGGTGAGCGCCACGTAGGCGCACGCGGCGGGAAGGACGAACGGCGAGACCGCCCGCGACACCGCGCCGTTCCCCGGCGAGTCCTGCCCCGGAGGCCCGGCTTTCCGCCACGGCATCAGGGCCAGGGCCAGGCAGACGGCGAGCACCGGCGTCGCGTCGGCGATGTAACGGCTCTCGAAGGCGTGCTGCACCGACCCCGACCGGCTGAACATGATCAGCAGTGCGTCCGCGACCAGCAGGTAGCCCGCGGCCAGCGCCCAGGCACCGGCCGCCTCGGGGCGCCTGCGGCAGGTGCTCACGACGACGATCGCCAGGACCAGCCAGGCCACGATGACCTCGACGGCCCGGTGGGCGACCAGGGGACCCGCCGTGGTCTCCGTCCCCCAGCTCAGCGGTCCGCCCACGAGCAGCGTCGGCACCGTGCCACCGAGGAAGTTCCCGAGGTACTCCACGGCCGTGTAGAACTCGGGGAGCGCGACCCCCCGCCCGCCGCTCCGTCCCGAGGCCAGCAGGTACCCGGCCAGATAGGCGCCGCCCACCACCAGGTAGGCGAGCCAGAGTCCCCAGTGCCTGCGCACCGCCCCCACCAGGCCGTGCTCGCGGGCCAGCAGCAGCACTGTGAACAGCAGCAGCACCGGCGGGATGAGCACCGCCTTCTCGAAGAAGAGCAGCCCGGCGCACGTCCAGGCGATCCCGGCGAACGCGTGCCCGGCGCGGCCGGTACGGATCAGCAGCAGCTGGGAGCGGATCGCCATGATCATGGTGATCTGCAGCGGCAGGATGTTGAGCGCCGCCGCGAGCCAGGTGCCGGCCTGGAAGTTGGCGGGCGCGAACAGGAAGAGGACGAACGGGACGAGGATGAGCGGCCTGGCGCCGCAGAGCAGGCGCAGCAACCGGTAGAGCGCCACGGCCGCGCCCGCGTACAGCGCCATGATCACGATCGAGACCAGGCCCCAGTCGTAGGCGGAGATCGCCGTCAGGGCCCGGACCAGGGCGAGGGCGCCCGGCATCAGATGGCCGATGTGCACCCGGAACAGGTGGTCCCAGCCGAAGGGTTCGGCCAGCGCCCTGCCGACGAAGACGATGTCGTCCTCGGCGAAGTGGGAACGGCTGAGCAGCCACCCCTTGACCACGAGCCCGGCGAGCAGCAGGAGCAGCGCCGCGACCGTGAGCCCGTGCCGCCGCGTGAACGGGCTTCGCGTCCAGCCGGGCAGCCGCAGCTCCACCTCCACCTGGCCGCCGCTCATCCGCGCTCACGCTCCGATCCGGCACCGGCGGCACTGGGAGGCCACACCCGCTCCATGACGACGCCGGCGGGCTTGGGAGGCCATACCCGTTCCATGACGACGCCGGCGGACTGAGCGGGCTCGGCGAGCTCGGCCGGCCCCGGACCGGCAGGCTCCGGAGCCCGGGGAGGTCCGCGGCGACGCAGGCCCCAAAGCCCCAGCAGGAGTCCGGCGGCGAGGAAGACGGCGGGCAGCAGGTCGCGGACGACGAGGACCCAGCGGGTGAAGGCGCGGACATCGGAGACCCTGGCGTCGACGTCCTCCTCGGACATCACCAGGTCGGCCCTGAGACTCTCCCTGCGCTCGATGTTGTCCGGGGTGCGCAGTCCCTGGCGGTGCCGTTCCTCCACCTTCACGGTCAGGCCGCTCTCCGGTTCGACCCAGAGCGTGCGGGTCACCTGGGCGTAGCGGGAGACGCCGATGGCCCGCCAGGCGGGCAGGCCCAGCACCTTTCCCGGGAACTGCTGGGGGAAGTCCTCGATCTTCACCGGGCCGGCCGTGTAGGTGTAACGGTAGGTCCGCAGACCGTTGATCTGCTCCTGGCGCTCGTAGTGGAGCGGAACGGCCAGCCGGAGCGTCGTGTCGTACATCGGGTACGAGCGCGGCTCGGCGCGGAACGGCAGGCGGAAGGCCAGGCCCGACTGCCGGGCTTCGGGGTCCTCGTCGACATAGCTCTCGCAGCAGTCGACGGCCATCCCGGTACGGCGGTCGAAGGCGGTCCGGCGCTCGTGGTAGTCGATCCTGTTCCCGGCGGCGGTCGTCAGCGAGGTGAACTCCACCCACACCGCCACGTTGGCGCTCCCGGCTCCCGCGTCCCCGCTCAACGTCGTGGTGGACACCAGCGGGACGCCGGTGTGCGCGGTCAGCGTGCCCGTGTCGAAGTAGTCGGCGTCCTGCGCGACCATCCGGTAGGTCCTGCCCTGCTCCAGCGGCAGGACCAGCACGCTCTCGTAGACGTAGAAGCGGAACAGGGCGGCGAGCGTGAGCAGGAAGGCGCCCGCGCCCACGAACACCGTCCGGGGGATCCTGGCCTGGGTCACCGGCCCACCACCACCGATTCGGACTCGGGTTCGGGCCTGCGGGCCGCCGTGCGGCGCGGCGGAGCGGGCGACGCGGCCGGGGCGTGATCGGGGAGCGCGGCCGTCAGCCAGGCGAGCGCCAGCAGACAGAGCACCTGCGGCACCACACCGGTCAGCGGCCGGGTGAACGCCTCGGTCGCGTCGACCCCGCCGTAGAAGGTGCCGGCGGCGAGCGCGAGACCGGCCAGGCCGAGCGGCACGGCCGACGCCCAGGGGGTGGCCACCACGCCCGCCAGGCCGGGGAGCACGCCGAGCCGGGCGTGCCTGGCCTGGGCCATCGCCCCCAGCCAGGCGAACAGGACCGCCGCCCCGGTGACGATCACGGCGCCCGCGAAGCCTCCGGCCCACAGACCGAGGAGCGGGACGAACGGCCAGACCCATAGCGCCCGGATCGCGGCGGGCCCCGTCCCCGGCGACCGGGCCGGCCGGGCGGGACGGATGAGCGCCAGCGCCACCACCAGCAGCACCAGCGTCCAGCCGCCGGCCAGCGCCGTGCGGTAGGTGAAGTCGGGATCGTAGCGCATGGTCACGACCCCCTGGCCGGCGGGCAGCTCCCACGCCTGCCGCCAGCCGTCCAGCCTGACCGGCTTCAGCTGCCTGCCGTCGAGGTGCGCCTGCCAGCCGACGTTGTGGTTCTCGTTGACCACCAGGTAGGAGGGGACCGTGGTGGAGACCTGGGCCTGACGCTCCCCCTGCCCCCACACCCGCGCGGTGGCGGGCGTGGCCGCGACCGCGCTCCGGGTACCGTCGCCGGACGCCCGCACCACCATCGACTCGATCCTGAAGGCGTCGCTGGGGGACGCGCTGATCCGCGCCTCCCCCGCGCCCAGCTCGACCGGCTCGCAGGTCCGGTAGCCGAGCGGGCGGCCGTTGACCACGTCGTCCAGCGTGCCCCCGACGATCTCCGTGGCCGCCGGGTTGCCGTTCACGGTGAGCGTGGGACCGTAGCCGCAGGGCAGCCTGAGCGGGAAGGACGCCAGGGAGCCGATCGGTTTCACCCCCGGGATGGTGATCTCCGACACCTCGACCGTCCGGGACGCCGGGGCGATGAAGCCGATCTCCAGGCGGTCGGCGCGGATCGGTGCGAAGGAGACGCGCCCGTCGGGGCCGACCCAGCCCTGCGCGGTACGGCCGCCGCCGCGCACGCTCACCTTGATCGGCGGCTGCCCCAGGAACGAGTCCGGGAAGAGGACCATGATCTGCGAGATCGTGATCTTCTTGCCGAGCTTGACGGTCAGCGTCGGGCGGCGGTCGCCGGTCTGGGCGTACCAGGCCGTGTCCAGGTCGCCGTCCATGGCCGCGCGGCCGAGCACGGCCGGATGATCGACCAGCGTGGAGGAGGCGCTCACCTGGGGGTAGACACCCGGGATGGTGGTGAGCAACCGGGCGGAGGCGGGGTCGGTGAGCACCGTCCTGCCGGTGACGGCGCGTTCCCCGGCGTCCCGGACCGTGAAGGTGCGGTCGAAGCCGGAGCCGTCCTCGCCGGTGATCTCCAGGGACGGCGAGCAGGTCCAGGTCGCCGAGCCGTGCATGCACGGCGACGCGGTCCCCTGGCGGGTCAGCAGCACCGTGCCGGGGTCCCGCTCGCCGTCGGCGGGAACGACGATGCTGCGCGTCGCCCGCACACCGGGAATCGCGACCTCGGTGATGCCGACCCGGGTGCCGACCCGCGACGCGGGCTCCGAGGCCAGCTTGGTGACCCGGATCCGCAGCCGGGAGGTCTTGCCGGCCGGCGGGTTCAGCAGCTGCGGGTCCGCCGAGTCCGCGACCGGCACCAGGCGCGTTCCCGCATCGGTCTCCAGGGCGACCTCCGCCACGGCGGGCCCGAGCCTCCCCCTCTCGAACGCGACGGTGATCCTCGGCATGTCGACGGGCTCGACGAGGCGTACCTCCAGCCACTCCCCGACGGCTCCCCCCCAGCCGTCGGAGCGCCATCCGGTGCGCGGGTCGGCGTCGAACGCCGCGTACGGCTGCCGTCCGGGGTCGCGCCGGTCGGCGGCCCCGATCTGCGACTCGGCGGAGGAGGCACGCACGTCGAGGACACTGGAGTAGCGGGCGGTCGCGGTGGCGGCGGTCCAGGCGGGGTCGGTGAGGTCGCTCTCCCTGCCGCGTTCCAGCGGCTGGTCCTCGGTGAGCGTGGCGGTGCCGATCCGGCGCAGGTCACCGAAGACGATCTCGCGGCGGCGCAGCGTGTCGGTCATCACGGTGTGCTCGGGGGACGTCGCGCCCGCGCCCGGCTCGTCGCCGACCAGCATGGGCCGGTCGTCGTCGAGCAGGCCCTCCTCGGCGAGGGCCAGCGCCGCCTCCGGGGCCCCGGTCACCCTGAGGGTCCCCTCGCGGGGCACCGTGGCGACGAGCGGCGCGGGGTCGGGGACCGCGTAGACCTCCAGCGCCTGGTAGGGCTGCTCGAACCAGCCCGCGGCCGTCGTGCTGGCCCTGGTGCCGAGCTCCGGGCCGAAGGCGGCGACCCGTTCCAGGCCGGTGGACTCGGTGATGGTCTCGTGTACTCGCGCGGGCCAGGCGGTGCCCAGGCTCTCCCTGGCCAGGTCGTTGCGGACGAGCAGGTAGGTGACCCCCATCCGGCGCAGCCCCGAGGTGAGTCCCGGCGAGCCCCGGCCGGTGGCGAAGCGCTCGTCCACCGCCTGGACCAGCCTGGCCAGTCCCGGCGACCCCCAGGGGACGTTGGTGTGGGTGGCCCAGCGCACGGTCAGCAACGACTGCATGGGCTCGTCCATCGGACGGCCCCACAGGTACTCGCCCCGGCGCGACCCGGGGGCGGCCAGCACCATGCCGTCCCCGGTGTTCCGGTTCAGCCAGGCCGCGGCGTCCCGCCAGTAGGACGGCACATCCTCGAACGCGCCGGTCGGGGTGACGCCCGCGGTGGCGACGGGCAGCGCGCCGAGTGCGACGAGGACCGCGGACGCCGCGAGGACGGGTCTGCGCAGCCGCACGGGACCGGCCAGTGGCAGGGCGGCCAGGCCGAGGGCGAGCGGGAGCCGCAGTAGCGCGTCGAACTTGTGCAGGTTGCGGAAAGGCGCGAGGGGACCGTCCAGCAGCGCCCTCACCTGCTCGGTCCACGGGTGGGCGAGCACGTCGGCGTGGCCGGCGGAGACGATCACGACCCCGGCCAGCAGGCTGATCGCGAAGAATCCCCGCTCCGGGGTGGAGCGGGCGGCGATCCCGGCCAGGCCGAGCCCGGCGACCAGCGCGGTCAGCGCGATCATCACGGGTCCGGTCGCCTGCTCGAACGCCGCGGGCAGGAACGCCGCCCCGTCGACCGGCAGGAACGCGATCCAGCCCGAGGTGCCGCGCAGGACGTTGATCAGCGAGGTGACGTACGTGGTGGCGTCGGCGGTCTCGATGAAGGGCAGGAAGGAGAAGATGTAGCGGCCCATCACCAGCAGGGGCAGCAGCCACCACATCGACACCGCGCCCACGCAGCCCAGCCACCACAGCAGCAGGTGCCTCCTGCGGGGTCCGCGCTCACGGGTCAGCAGGTACAGCAGCGGCACGACGAGCACGGCGAGCACGGCCACGGCGTTGATCCCGCCGGCGAACAGGAGGGCCAGCGCCGACAGGGCCGCCGCCCTGCGCGGGCTCGCCCGCTGCCCGGCACCGTGCACGAGCGGCAGCAGGATCCAGGGCAGCACCGCGCTCGGCTGGAACTCCGAGGAGTTGACCCCGATCAGCGTGACGGCGTGCGGCGCCAGGGCGTAGGCGAGCCCGGCCAGTACGCGGGTGACGGGGGTGCCGATGTCCATCGCACGGGCCACCCGCTCGACGCCGACGAACGCGGCGCACAGGACCAGGGTCATCCACAGGCGCTGGATGTTCCAGGAGGGCATGTCCAGCGCCTCGAAGAGCGCGTAGAACGGGCCCATCGGGAACAGGTAGCCGTGTGCCTGGTTCTGCAGGTGACCGAAGAACGCGCCGTCCCACAGGTGCGTCGCCCGGGCGAGGAAGCCGAGGGGGTTGAGCGCCATGTCGAGCTTGGTCTCGGAGATGACCTGGCCGGGCGAGGTGTTGAACGCGATGGCCCCGAGCAGGAGGCAGCCGGCCAGCAGGTGCAGCCGGTGTCGAAGCCGGGCGGGCCCGGTGTCCGTGCTGTCAGGGGTCAATGCGGTGCTCAAATGGGGTCGGTCTCACCCATGGCGAGATGGAGGTCGGGGGTCCTGACCGGCGAGCTCACAGCGCTCACGGGCTGCTGTCGACGGGCGGCTACGGCGAGCTCTGTGGCGATAAGTCTGGTTATAGTAGCGCCAGTTCTTCCCCAGGTGAACTCGCCCGCCCAGGTCCGGCAGGCCTGCTGGATCGCCGCGCGCCGCACGGGGTCGGCCAGCTCCCCGATCGCCCGGTCCACCGCGTCCGCGAGCGTCTCGCCGTCCCGGACCAGCCAGCCGGTCACCCCGTCCTTGATCGAGTCGCGCAGCCCGGCCACGTCGTAGGCGACCGTGGGCACGCCGAAGGCGGCCGCCTCGATCACGGTGAGACCCCAGCCCTCGAACTCCGAGGCGGTCACGTTCAGCAGGGCCGAGCCGAGCACCGCGTTCTTGCCCGGCTCGCTGAGGAACCCGTGCAGGTGCACGCGGTCGGCGACGCCGAGCTCGGCCGCCACCGCCGCGAGGGCGTCGGACTCAGGTCCGCGGCCCACCACGTGCACCCGCAGCCCCGGACGGCTCTCGGCCAGCTCGGCCGCCAGGCCGACGACGCGGTCGACCCGCTTGTGACCGACCAACCGGCCCAGGTACACCACGGCGGGGTCGCCGGGCAGGGGATGCCGCGTGACCGAGCGGGCCGCCGGGCTGCCGTTGGGAACGACCTGGATCGGGGCCAGCCAGCGCAGCCTGGCGCGGAGGTCCGTCCTGGAGGACTCGGAGACCGTGATCGTGGTGCGGCGGCGGTAGAGCAGCCGGGCCACCGGCCCCTCGATGAAGCAGCCGATCCTGGCCAGCCAGGAGGGCAGGAATGCGTGGAACTGCCGGTCGTGCACGTGATGCACCAGGCAGATCACCGTGGTGCGGCGCCGTACCACGAGGGGGGAGAAGAACGGGATGCCGTTCATCGAGTCGATGACCACGTCGAAGCGGCGGCGGTGCAGCAGCAGCCAGAGCGGCACGAGCAGGTAGACGAGGTAGCGGTTGCCCATCCTGCGCAGCTCGACGTCGTTGCGCCGTTCGGCTCTGGCCTGGCCGGGCTCACGGCCGGTCACGAAGTGGACCAGGGCTCCCTGGGCGATCAGGTAGCGGCTGACCTGCCAGGCGTACTCCTCGGCGCCGCCGGCCGCCGACTGCTGTGGCTCGCGAAAGTTCAGCACCGCCACCCGGACCCCGCGCAGGGACGTCTCGGGGGTCTCGGTGACCTCCATGCTCAGGTTGGGCCACGCTGGGTTGAACAGACGGGGTCCGGCGTTCACGTTCCCGCCGGAAAAGGCCACGGTGTCGGCCACACTGTCTCCTCGGTCCTCTACGGCGACGCGCGCCCGACTCGGGGCATGGCGGAGCCACGGCTCCGTACTGCCCATTGGTGTTCAGCCTGAGCGGCTGGGGAAAGACCGCGTCCGAGGGGCCCTTGTCCGGCCCCTCGGATCACCTGTCGCCGTAGTTGTACAGGGGCCGGTTGGGCGGCTCCGGTGTGGGGGCGGCCACGTTCACCACTGCCACGGAGGCACCCACCGCAAGCACCGTGCCGACGGCCAAGGCTGCGATCACTCGTAACACTGAGCTCTCCCTCCAGAATTCGGACAGTGTGCCGAGAGTAGAACGTGATTCATCTCATAAGCCATAGCTTTGGGGAAAATGTGACAAATAAAGTTACCACCGGGTAGTGCGGAGGTCTGGGGATACGCCCAGCTCAGGAAGGTGCGTCAAGACGCAGCAACCGGAGTTCGGGCCCGCGGAAGACGGTCGTGGCCCCGCGGAGCGAGTCATCGCCCCCCGGGATCTGGAACGGGTTGTCGCTCCCATGAATAAGAACATAACGGACATTCAGTCCTGATAGTGCCGCTATCCGCCCACCCGGCTCGACACCCAGCGCCGCCTCCACCTCGGCGGAAGCCGGATCCTCCGCCGCGACCCGCAGTCTGCCTCCGCCGGGCAGCCCCACCAGCAGCGCGTCGTTCCAGAGCACCCGGCGCCGGAACATCTTGGTCGCGGGATCGAGGATCACCCGGTCGTCGTTCCAGCCGAACGCCCGGTGCGCCCCCCACGGCAGCGAGAGCAACGCCCCCGGCGCGGGGTCGGCGTTCACGATCGCCTGGACCTCTCGCCACTCGTCCGGGTAGTCCACCGCCGACAGCCTGCCGAACGCGCCGAGGGCGAAGGTGGGCAGGACCAGGACCGGGACGGCCACCGCGACGGCCGTGACGGCTCGCGAGTTCCAGCGCGCGACGACCGCGGCCAGGCCCAGCGCCTGCAGCAGGACGAACGGGGCGAGGTACAGCTGCCCGTCGCGGAGCGGTCCGAACCCGGGCCACCAGCCGATCAGGCCGCCCAGCACGCCGGGAGCGAAGGCCCCCGTCAGCGCCACCGCGAGCCCGGCCGCCGCCGCCACCGCAAGCCCCGCCCGGGGCGGCCCAACCGCCCCGGCACCGTGGCGCGCCGGCGAGCCCGGCAGGCGGGCGAACCCCCAGACGGCGACCGCGGCGAGCAGCAGCCGTACGATCGCCGACCACCAGGTCTCCTGGCCGGGCAGGACGGCATGGGCGTTCCAGACCCCGCCGAGCGAGAGCAGGCTGCCGACCGTACCCAGTGGGCCGTCGGCCCTGGCCGCGAACGCCCAGGCCCCGGCCGGATCGGTCGCGGCCCGGCTGCTCAGCGCGGGCACCAGCCAGGGCAGGCTCAGCACCGCCATGACCGGCGCGACCTCCAGCACCCGCCGGACCCGCACCCTCCCGGCGGGCGTCGCGGCCCCGCCGGCGCCCGCCGCCGGTACTCTCACCGGCGCCGTCGCCGCCGTCGCGAGCAGGGCGGGCGCGGCGACCAGCATCGCCTGGAATCCGCCCACCGCCGCCGGGAGCAGCGCGGCGACCAGCCGCGACCGCCCGCCGAGCGCCACCGCGCGCACCGCCCAGGGCAGTCCGGCGACCCCCAGCAGCAGTGCCCACTGGCCGAGCAGGAGCCGCTGGGCGAGGTAGGCGTTCCAGCTGTAGAAGGCCGCCGCCGCCAGGCGGGGCCCCAGCCTCCGGGAGGGCGCCAGCGCGGCCGCGCCGGACGCGGCCAGCACGAAGACACCCAGCAGGACGACCTTCTGGACCACCTGTTCGGGGACGACCCGGGACAGGAGCGCGACCACCAGGTCACTGGGCACCGCCCGGGGAAACCCCTCCCCGGGCAGCACCGGAGGCGGGTCGGGCACGAACACCATGTCGTACCTGAGCACGAACCCCGGTCCCAGCGCGGGCCAGAGCGCGAGCAGCCCGAACAGCAGGCCGAGCAGGGCGGGCGCGAACCGCTTCGCCGTCTCGCCCCACTCGCCGCCCATGCTGACCGACTTTATGCGCTTGCTCCGGATATACGTGCATATATCCGGAGCTGTGGACTACTTACCCGGCTCGGGATCGCGGGGCAGGCCGAGCATGCGCTCGCCGATGATGTTGAGCTGCACCTCGGTGGTGCCGCCGTAGATCGTCATGGCGCGGGTGGCGAGCACGGCGCGGTTCCAGTAACCGGCGTCACCGAGCTTCATGTCGGCGGCGACGACGGCCGAGGGGCCGAGCAGCGAGACCGCGCACTCCGAGACGTGCTGGGCATGCGAGGTGGACAGGAGCTTGCGGACCGAGGCGTCGGCACCGGGCTCGGCACCGGTCAGCTGCTTCAGGGTCACCCGCAGGCCGAGGGCGGCGATCGAGTGCCCCTCGCAGACGACCCGCGCCAGCTCCTGGCGCTCGGCGGCGGTCAGCTCCCGGCCGAGGCGCCCGGCCAGGCCGAGCAGGTCGGGAACGGACGCGCCGGTGCCGCCCGAGCCACCCGAGAGCGAGACCCGCTCGTTGGACAGGGTGTTCCTGGCGACCTTCCAGCCCTGGCCCACCTCGCCGACGACCAGCTCGTCCGGGACGAACACGTCGTCCAGGAAGACCTCGTTGAACAGGTTCTCGCCGGTCATCTCGGTGAGCGGCCTGACCGTGACGCCCTGGGTCTTCATGTCGACGATGAAGTAGGTGATGCCCTCGTGCTTGGACCCCTCCGAGGAGTTGCGGGCGATGCAGATGCCCCACTCGGCGACGTGCGCCACCGAGGTCCAGATCTTCTGGCCGTTGAGCCGCCAGCCACCCTCGACCTTCTCGGCCTTCATCTGCAGGGACGCGAGGTCGGAGCCGGCGCCGGGCTCGGAGAAGAGCTGGCACCAGATCATCTCGCCGCTCAGCGTGGGCGGCAGGAAACGCTCCTGCTGCTCGGAGGTGCCGTACGCGGCGATCGACGGCACCACCCAGGCACCGATGATCATCTGAGGCAGCTTGACCCTGGCCGCCTTGAGCTCCTGGAGGATGAGCACCTGCTCCAGCGGCTTGGCGTCGCGGCCCCACGGCCTGGGCAGGTGCGGCATGACGTAGCCGGCCTTGGCCAGCGCCCGCTTCTGCTCCTTGCCCTCCAGCGCGGCGAAGGCGGCGACCTCGCCCCGGATGCTCTCGCGCAGCTCGGCGGCCTCCTCGGGCAGCTCGATCTCCAGCTCCCTGCTCACGCCGTTCAGCGCCAGCTCGGCGACCACCTCGGCCCACTCCGCCGAGGAGCCGAGCAGGGCGCGCAGGGTCAGCGCGCGCCGGTAGTACAGGTGGGCGTCGTGCTCGTAGGTGTAGCCGATGCCGCCGAAGATCTGCACGGCGTCCTTGGCGCAGAGCACGGCCGCGTCGGGGGCGACCACGCCCGCGATCGCGGTGGCGTAGGCCAGCTCGTCCGCCGAGACGTCGCCTCCGTCCGCGGCGCGGGCGGCGTCCCACACCGTCGCGCGGGCCTGCTCCAGGGCGACGAGCATCCGGGCCGCCTTGTGCTTGACCCCCTGGAACTGCCCGATCGGACGGCCGAACTGTACGCGGACCTTGGCGTACTCCGCGGCGGCGGTCACGCACCACGAGGCGACACCCGCGGCCTCGGCCCCGAGCAGGATCACCGCCAGGTTGTGGACCTCGGAGGCCTGCAGCCCGTGGAGAACCCGACCGGCCGGTACGGTGACCGCGTCCAGCTCGACCTTGGCCACACCCCGGGTCAGGTCGAGCGAGTCGACCGGCGTCACGGTCGCCGCGGAGGCGTCCACGGCGACCCACTCCTCGCCGCGGTCGGTGCTCACCGGGAGCACCAGGATGTCGGCCAGTGCGCCGCCCAGCACCAGATCCACGGTGCCGCCGATCGTCAGGGCGCCGTCCTCGCCGCGGGTGGCGGTGATCGAGGAGAACGGCGCGACCGCACCGGTCAGCGTGCCGTCGGCGAGGCCGGGCAGCAGCTCGCCGTGCGCCTTGCCGTCGGAGGCGAGGATCGCGGCACTGGCGAGCACCGTGGGAACGTAGGGTCCGGGCGCGACGCGCTCGCCGAGGGCCTCAACGGCGACGGCGGTCTCCAGCAGGCCGTAGCCGCTGCCGCCGTGCTCCTCGGGGATGTGCAGGCCGAGCAGGCCCTGGTCGGCCAGTCCCGGCCAGAAGCCGGGGCGCTCCTCGCCCTCGGCCGCGATGGCGGCACGCACGACCTCGGACGGGATGTTGCGCTCCGCCCACCCGGTCACCGATTCCCGGAGCGCCTCGTGCTCCTCGCTCAATCCGATCGCCATGACAGCCTCCAGACGCGATTCAGTGACAGAATCATATTCTAGAAGGTGCTTCCATCACAACGCGCGGCCCCGCCCCGGGCACGCCGGTGATCGCGGAGAGCCCGGCTCGCGCAGAACAGGCCTGGCCGCGGGGGCGTCAGAGCGCGCGGACGCTCGCCATCACGGGAGCGATGTCGGCCCAGAGCCGCTTGCGCGTGTCGGGCACGGTCACGAAGAGCACCGAGGGCTTGCGGCGGCCGATGTCGATCACCGCGAGCGCCGCCTGGGAGGTACGCTTCTTGCCCTTGACCTCGTAGGTCACCCGGTAGGCGAGCACCCACCCCTTGCCGGTGGCCAGGCGCTGCGAGGCGGTCCAGGTGACCTTGCCTCCCTCGGGGTGGTGGTTGCGGATCGTCCACTTCACCGCGCTCAACGCCGCCCTGCGGTAGTCGGCGTCGCTCTTGAGCGGCTTGGTCGGGGTGGCACCGGGCAGGGTGCCCGAGGCGATGACCGTGCGCGGCAGCCCGGCCGAGCCGACCTGCTGGCCGACGGAGAACGACGGCACGGCCTTGGCCGCCCACGGCTTGCCCAGGCTGGCATAGGTCACCGCGGACTTGGCGTCGGTCACCGCGCCCAGCACCACGCTCGGCGTGCCCGGCAGCGCCTTCAGCGCCGTCGGGTCCGGCAGGGCGGGCAGCGTGATCGGAGACACGGTCGGCGAGGGCTGTGTCGTGGGCGCCGCACTCCGGCGGACCCCCACCGGGTCCGAGGGCTCGTCGCCGGAGAAGAGTATGAAGATCAGAACCACGATGACGCCGGTGATGACGGCGGCCCCCAGGCTGTAGGCGACCCGGATCGGGATGTCGCCGATCCGCATCAGCAGGCCGCCGGACTTCCGTCCCGCTCCGCCCGGCACACCGGACCGGGCCTGACCGGCCGGTCGGCCCTGTGTCCCCGGCTCGCCGAACACGCCGGGCCGCTGCGACGCGCCGGGCCACCCCGTCGCGACACCGCCGTCCGCCCCGCCCCCCGCGCCCGCCCGACCGGACGCGCCGGCCTGACCGGACGTGCCCGTCCTACCGGGAGCACCGGCCCCGTCTGGACGCCAGGGTCCCGCGGAGCCGCCTATCCGCCTGACCGGGATCGTCCCGAGCCCACCGGACTCGCGCACCTGGTCGGTCTCCGCCTCCGGATCGTCCGCCCCGCCCCCGGAGGTCGTGTCGGGGCGGCCGGAGCCGGGCGTCGACGAGTAGGGGAACGATCCAGGCGGCGTTGGTCTGGAGACCAACACGGTCTCCTCACCGTCTCCGATGGGAAATCTTCTGGGCACCCGGGGGCTGATGACCGAACCGTCTTCAGCGGGAATGGCGGGAATGGGGGCCGTGGGCGCGTCATATGAGGGGATATATCTCTCGTTAGAGCGCCCGGAGGAGTTGCCGCCGACGTCCGCCATACGCGTCAGGGTATGTCACCTGGGAAAGATTCGACGCATCGTCGTTTATTACGCTTCGGCCACGGGATGTGCATCAGCCCAGGTAACCGCCGTTCCCCTTCCATGAACAGAATCTCGTTCTGTATGGTCGCGCCTATGAAGGGCTTCTACGAGATCGCAACGGCCGATCCCGGGCGCGTCGCCGTCGTCGCGGACGACAGCGTGACCTACGGCGAACTGCACGATCGGGTCAACCAGGTCTCGCACGGCCTTCTGGCGCGCGGCACCCGGCCCGGCGACACGGTCGTGACGGTCCTGGCCAACGGGATCGACGCGATCACGATGATGCTCGCGACGTACCAGATCGGCGCCTATCACGTCCCGGTGAACTGGCACTACACCGCCGAGGAGATCGGCTACGTGATCACCGACTGCGCCGCGCGGGTGGTGGTCGGCTCCGAACGGTACGGGCACGCCGTGCCGGGCGGGTTCGTGGAGACCGGCGCCCTCGCCGAGGGGCGGCCGACCACCCCGCCGGAGGGGCGCAGGGCCGGGTCGATGATGCTCTACACCTCGGGCACCACCGGCAGGCCCAAGGGCGTACGGCGGCGGCTGATCGAGTTGCCCCCGGAGGGCCTCCACCCGATCCTGATGCGCAAGAGCTGGCGGCATTTCGGGCTCGAATCCGGCGGGGTGCACCTATTACTGTCGCAGCTCTACCACTCCGCGCCGTACGGGCAGACGATGATGGCCCTGCACTTCGGCCACACGGTGGTGGTGACCGAGCGGTTCGACGCTGCGGAGACCCTGGCGCTCATCGAGCGGCACCGGGTGACCAACGCCTTCATGGTGCCGACCATGTTCCACCGGCTGCTGGCCCTGCCCGCCTCCGTCAGAACAAAGCACGATTTATCGTCGTTAACGCGCCTCTTTCACGGCGCTGCCCCCTGCCCGCCCGCCACCAAGCAGGCGATGATCGACTGGCTCGGCCCCGTGCTGTGGGAGTACTACGGCTCGACCGAGGCCGCCGTGGTCACCATGGTCTCCTCGGCGGAGTGGCTCCAGCGGCCCGGTACGGTCGGCCGGGCCATCGACGGCATGGAGTTCACCATCGTCGGCGACGACGGCGCCGAGCTCCCGCCCGGCGAGCCGGGCCTGGTCTACATCGGCGGCATCAACCGCTTCGAGTACCACCAGGACCCGTCCAAGACCGCCTCGGCGATGCGCGGCCGCCTCTACACCCCCGGTGACATCGGCTATCTGGACACCGACGGCTACCTGTTCCTCTGCGACCGCCGCACCGACCTGATCATCTCCGGCGGGGTCAACATCTACCCCGCCGAGATCGAGGCGGTGCTCCAGGAACACCCCTCGGTGGCGGACGTCGCCGTGATCGGCGTACCCGACCCCGAATGGGGCCAGCGCGTCGTCGCGCTGGTCCAGCCCTCGGCGGACGCCGTACCCGGCGCGGACCTCACCGGCGAGTTGCTGGCCCACTGCGCGACCCGGCTGGCGCGCCTCAAGCACCCCCGAGTGATCGAGTATCGCGACCGGCTGCCGCGCACCCCCACGGGCAAGCTCAGCCGCAGCGGCCTTCGTGAGACGTATCTTCCTGCCTGAGCTGGGAAGATACCCATGCATGGGACGATCGACGACAGGCGTCGCATTGCTCGCGACCGCCGTCATGACGCTCGCGGGCTGCGGCCAGGGCACGGGTCTGCAACCACCCGGGGTGGCCGGCTCACCCAGCGTCTCGGCGAGCGCCTCCCCCGGCGTCTCCGCGGAAGACTCGCCCGGGGCCACGCCGGCTCCCGGAAGCGGTCCGGGTTCCCTGGAGGCCGCCTACGAGCAGATCATCACCAAGGTGCTGCCGTCCATCGTGCAGATCACCACGAGGGACAGCCTCGGCTCCGGGGTCGTGTACGACACCGCCGGCCACATCATCACCAACGCCCACGTGGTCGGGGGCAACAAGCAGTTCGAGGTCACGCTCGCCACCGGGGGCACTCCCCGGTCGGCCAGACTGATCAGCTCGTTCGAGCTGGGCGACCTGGCCGTGATCAAGGTGGACGACCCGACCGGGCTGAAGCCCGCCGTCTTCGGCGACTCCGCCGGGCTGCGGGTCGGCCAGATCGTGATGGCCATGGGAAACCCGCTGGGCCTGTCCGGCAGCGTCACCAACGGGATCATCTCGGCGCTCGGCCGCACCGTCACCGAACCCTCGAACGAGAGCTCGCCCGGAGCGACGATCAGCGGGGCCATCCAGACCTCCGCGCCGATCAACCCGGGCAACAGCGGCGGCGCCCTGGTCAACCTCGCGGGCGAGGTCATCGGCGTGCCGACCCTGACCGCCGTCAACCCCGAACTCGGCAACGCCCAGGCCGCGGGCATCGGCTTCGCGATCCCCTCCAACACCGTCAAGGACGTCGCCACGCAGATCATCAGGGACGGCAAGGTCACCAACACCCACCGGGCCGCGCTCGGCGTCGTGGTACGGACCGTGATCGACATGAGCGGGCAGCCGGCGGGCGTCAGCGTCGTACGGGTGATGAAGAACAGCGGCGCGCAGCGGGCGGGACTCAAGGCCGGAGACCTGATCGTCTCGATCAACGGTACGCCCACCCCGTCGACCCAGGACCTGTCGACGGTCCTGTCGGCCCTCAAGCCCGGCGAGGACGCGAAGGTCGAGATCATACGCCCCGACGGCTCGACGACCACCCTCTCCGTTCCCCTCGAGGAGTTGCACGGGAGCTGAGCCGGGGCGGGACCGGGCTCAGTAGGGCAGGACGCGATCGCTGAAGGACTTGGCCACGAAGGGCGCCTTGAACTTGGGGAAGGCGATCGTCTTCGCGTCGCCGTCGGAGGTGTAACGCTCGTCGGCGTTCGCCTTCAGCCAGTCGAGCCAGGCCACGGAGCAGAACTTGGCGCAGTCGCCCGTCTTGTCCATCGAGCGGATGCGCGGGATGCCGAGCGGGTCGAACTTCTTGTTGAACGGCGACAGCGCGGGAGTGTAACCGGCGAGGAACACGCCGCCGTAGTTGTAGGAGACATCACCCGAGGAGCCCTTGAGACCCCACTCCTTGGTGTCGGGCTGGTTGCCGTACGGCAGCGCCAGCGTGACCGGGGGTGTCTTGATCAACCTGGTGATGAGCCGGTGGCCCGCCGCCACCTCCGCGTTCACCGCCTTCTTCTCCTTACCGCGCAGGTTGAGGTGGTCGCGGGTGTGGTTGCCGATGTCGAAGCCCTTGTCGGTGAGCCAGAGGAGCATCTGCGCCCCCTCCTCGGGCGTCTCCTTGCCGAACATGTCGCGCGTGACGTAGAACGTGCCGACCGGGCGGAAGCCGGGGTGGGCCTTGGCGACGCTCTGCAGGATCGCGACCGCGGTGTTCGGCCGGGGGACGCCCACCCCGTCCAGCTCGAACTGCGAGGGCGAGGAGTCGTCGAAGGTGAGGACGACGGGGTGCTTGCCCGCCGGGATGTCCATGCGCCCGGTGACGAACTCGGCCGCGGTGACGGGCACGTAGTTCTCCCTGGCCAGCCGCTCCAGCTCGGTGCGGAACTGTTTGGGAGTGCGGTCGTCCTGGGTCGCGGGCTTGTCGACCACCCGGTGGTACATGAGAACGGGGACCTGGCCGAGCTCGTTGGCCTTGACCTTGGCGGCGGCCGCCGTCCTGGCCTTGAGGAGGTTGGCCTGCGAGGCCGCCGCGGCGGCCGACGCCTTGGCCGCGGCGGCCAGCTTCGCCTTCTGCTCGTCGGCCTCGTCCTGTCCCGAACCGCATCCGGCCAGCACGACTCCCGCCGCGACGACCACCACACCGGCCCTGCCTATCCTGAGACGGCCCATCGAATCCTCCAAGCGCGCTGACGATACGCTTCTCATCCCCCTCTGACCTGCGGGTTGACCTCCGCCACTGGCAAAGGTTCGCGCCGGAGCCACTTTCGGCGACATCACGCGGGCACTGCCCTTTCCGTGTCGCACCGGTCCCGTCCGGAAGGGGCGTCCGCCGCGGAGAATCGACCGGCGGCGGGATTCTCACCCGGTGTGGAAGCCACGGGTGACAGCCGTCGTCCGGTATTTGACGGTGTTACCGATGACCAATTCTGTTGACCATTATTCAACAATTTAGTCACGTTACCGTTGACCTCCCTCTATTTCGCGCCTACCGTCCGGGCATCCGAGCGGGAACCGGACGGCTTCTGAGGCGGCATCGTGAGGCGGCATCGTGAGGAGGAGAGATGGCGGAGCGACTGAGGAGCCGCGGGCTTCTCGGCGAGATGGCGGCCGAGTTCACCGGCACCCTGGTTCTGATCCTGTTCGGGGTCGCGGTGGTGGCCCAGGTCGTGGCGGCCGGGATCGGCGACCACGACAGCATCGCCTGGGCGTGGGGGCTCGGGGTGACGCTGGGCGTCTACGTCGCGGCGCGCACCAGCGGCGCCCACATCAACCCCGCCGTCACCGTCGCGCTGGCCGCCTTCAAGGGCTTCTCCTGGCGCAAGGTGCTGCCGTACTGCCTGGCGCAGACCGCGGGCGCGTTCGTGGCGGCGCTCATCGTCCGCTTCAACTACGGCGAGGTGCTGGAGAAGGCGGACCCCGGACTCACCATCAAGACCCAGCTCGTCTTCTCGACCCTGCCGGGCAACGGGTCCCTGCCCGTCGGCACCTGGGGCGCCTTCCGCGACCAGGTGATCGGCACCGCCATCCTGCTCCTGCTCGTCCTCGCCCTCTCCGACACGCGCAACACCGCCCCCATGGCCAACCTCGCCCCCTTCATGACCGGCCTGGTGGTGGTGGCCATCGGCATGGCCTGGGGTAGCAACGCCGGCTACGCCATCAACCCCGCCCGCGACTTCGGACCGCGGCTCGCCTCGTTCCTGACCGGGTACGAGACCGCCTGGCAGGACCAGTACGGGCAGCTCTACTTCTGGGTGCCGATCGTGGCGCCCCTCATCGGGGGGCTGATCGGGGCGTTCCTCTACGAGATCCTGGTGGCCAGATTCCTTCCTCCCGAGGAGGCCGGCCCCGAGGTGGGGCGGGTGACGCCCGAAGACCCGCGCCACCCCTGAACGGGCACGCGGCGACCACGGGTAGGAACATCAGCAGATCTGCCGGAGAGTCTCACCAAGGAGGCACCACGCAATGCCTGACTTCGTCGGAGCGGTCGACCAGGGCACGACGAGCACCCGTTTCATGATCTTCGATCACGGCGGCAACGAGATAGCCCGGCACCAGCTCGAACACGAGCAGATCCTGCCGCGGGCGGGGTGGGTCGAGCACAACCCCACGGAGATCTGGGAGCGCACCAGGGCGGTGATCGAGACGGCGCTGAACAGGGCCGGCCTGGTGGCCGCCGACCTCGCCGCGCTCGGCATCACCAACCAGCGCGAGACCACGGTGGTCTGGAACCGGACCACCGGACGCCCGTACCACAACGCGATCGTCTGGCAGGACACCCGCACCGACCGGATCGCCTCGGCCCTGGACCGCGACGGCAGGGGCGACGTCATCCGCCACCGGGCGGGCCTCCCCCCGGCGACGTACTTCTCCGGCGGCAAGATCCAGTGGATCCTGGAGAACGTCGACGGGGTACGCGAGGCGGCCGAGGCCGGAGAGGCGATCTTCGGCAACACCGACACGTGGCTACTGTGGAATCTCACCGGCGGTACCGACGGCGGCGTGCACGTCACCGACCCCACCAACGCCAGCCGCACGATGCTGATGGACCTGGAGACCCTCGACTGGGACGACGAGCTGCTGTCGTTCTTCGGCATCCCCCGCCGGATGCTGCCGGCCATCGCCCCCTCGTCCCACCCCGGTCTCTACGGCACCACCAGGCGGGGCGGCCCGCTGCGTGGCGAGGTCCCGCTCTCCGGTGACGTGGGCGACCAGCAGGCCGCCGCCCTCGGACAGGTCTGCTTCGAGGTGGGCGAGGCCAAGAACACCTACGGCACCGGCAACTTCCTGCTGCTCAACACCGGCACCGATCTGGTCCGCTCGGAACACGGCCTGCTCACCACCGTCTGCTACCGCTTCGGTGAGGAGCCGCCGGTGTACGCGCTGGAGGGTTCCATAGCCGTGACCGGCTCCGCCGTGCAGTGGCTCCGCGACCAGCTCGGCATCATCTCGGGGGCGGCGCAGAGCGAGTCGCTCGCCCGGCAGGTCGAGGACAACGGCGGCGTCTACTTCGTGCCCGCCTTCTCCGGCCTCTTCGCGCCGTACTGGCGGTCGGACGCCCGGGGCGCGATCGTCGGCCTGTCACGCTTCAACAACAACGCCCACCTGGCGCGGGCCACTCTGGAGGCGATCTGCTACCAGAGCCGCGACGTGGTCGAGGCGATGCGGCAGGACTCCGGCGTCACCCTCGACGTCCTGCGGGTCGACGGCGGCGTCACCGCCAACGACCTGTGCATGCAGATCCAGGCCGACCTGCTCGGCGTACCCGTCTCCAAGCCCGTGGTGGCCGAGACGACCGCGCTGGGGGCCGCCTACGCGGCGGGGCTGGCCGTGGGCTTCTGGAAGTCGAAGGACGAGCTCAAACAGAACTGGCAGGAGGGCCGCCGCTGGGAGCCGCAGTGGTCCGAGGAGCAGCGGGCCGTCGGCTACGCCGGCTGGAAGAAAGCGGTGGAGCGCACTCTCAACTGGGTCGACGTGTCCTGAACGGCCGACTCGCCACCGGCGAACGCGCCCCACGCCGCATACCTCGCCACGCGGCCGACCTTGTCAATCACCCGTGTCGCCGCGAACCGGTTGCCGCTTCACGGCCGGATCCCGGCGGCCTCAGGGGGTCGATCGTCTTCTCGCCGCGGTCCCCGTGCCCCATTCATGATCGGGCGAACGCGCAAAGGGCGGTCAGGTCGGCATG